>JAVEWN010000031.1:0-33448 GCA_034004515.1 Anaerolineales bacterium
GGCGATAAACAAGCACTCATCCCGAATTCGAATTAATGCAAAAACCGCCGGCCCAAATGGGTCGACGGTTTTGTGAAATCTGTCGGGGCGAGAGGATTTGAACCTCCGACCTCTTGCACCCCATGCAAGCGCGCTAGCCGGACTGCGCCACGCCCCGATGAACAGAGCGCAATTATACTCCAAAAATGAAATCAGGCAATGAATTTCGCGGCCCAAAAACGGGGCTTGGATAAGGTTGGTAAGAATTGCCCGGAGAGAGGATTGTGCGGCGCAACCTGGCCGCTTAAAAATTAAAACCGCCCCTGTACGGACGGTTTCTTGTGCCAAGGGAGAGATTTGAACTCTCGACCGAGCGATTATGAGCCGCTTGCTCTGCCTCTGAGCTACCTTGGCGTTTTGCGGTTTGCGAAGCAGGATAATACTACGGGTTAATCGGTTTGTCAACGTCCGAACAAGTATAGAGTATGGCGTTCTAAAGAAAATATATAGACTGCTAAACATCCGCAAAATGTCGCTGCGAGCCGCTCTTTGGCGAAGCAGTCTCCTGTTAGACGGGCAAAACTGACCTTGGGGAGATTGATTCGGGGGGAAAAATGTAAATGGTTCTCCATCCATTTACACAATGTTCTTAACACTACCCCATTAAGTGTAGAGTACGGCGTTCTCAAAGTTGGAAATGTCATTACGAGCCGCAGTTTTTTTGCGGCGTGGCAATCCCCTCGCAGGATAGGAGATTGCTTCACCCGGCTGAAGAACGCCGGGTGAAGCAATGACTTGCCATATTTGTACCCAACAGTCAAGCGACTTTGAAAAAACCATAAAGTGCAGAGGCGCGGCTTTGCTGCGCCCCTACACTTGCATCTCAACCTACAGCTTTGCAAATCTGGAGACGACCACCGCCGCCCCCGGCAAGGTCGCCTTGTCTTTCATCGTCATCTCAGCCGGAGCGACGCCTGCATCTTTTGGCGCACCCTGGTAGATAAAGATTGGCGCACCCTCGCCGGTGTTCGCCTGCGTGAGATAGGCCTGGCCGGTTAGGTAGCCCTCACTGTCCAGCGAGCAGCTCGTCACCCAGCCGATAACCTTGCCTTTTTTATCGACGACCGGGTCGCCATTGTGGGCCATGCGCATGCCCTGCTCTACAAAACGGAAGCGGATGACCGCCCCCTTGCGGGCCTTCTCGCGGGCCAGGAAGGCTTCCCGGCCAATAAACCAGGGCTTGTACGTTTTGACGTACGAACCAAAACCACCTTCCGCGACGCCCAAATCGCGCTCGCCGAAGCGGCCTGAGCCGAGTCCCATTTCGTGGCCGTAGAGCGGCAGCCCGGCTTCAGTCCGCAGGCTGTCGCGCGCGGCCAGCCCAATCGGCCTGACGCCGAACGGCTCGCCCGCCTGCAAAATCGCGTTCCAGAACTCTGGCGCGCGCTGCGGGTGGACAAACAGCTCAAAAGCCATCTTCTCGCCGGTGTAGCCGGTGCGCGAGATAATCAGATCAAAGCCGCCAACGGTGGCGTCACATAATTCGGTACGCTTGAGGGCCAGAATGCGGCGTTTGGTCTCGGCATCGACGCCCATCGCAAAGAGCGTATCGCGGCTCTTGGGGCCTTGCAGCGCAATATCGACCCGCATTGCATCTCCGGCGGCAGCATCGCGCAGGTTGCGGATGACGGCCTCGTAGCCATAAGTCCGCGCCGAGGGGCGGGCAGCATCGATCTTAACTGCCCCATCGCGGACACTTTCGAGCCAGGCCCGGTCTTTGTCATCGTTCGAGGCGTTTACCACCACCAGGAACCGTTCCGGGCCGCCTGCCTCCGCATTGGCGCGCCGGTAAACCAGCGTATCGTCAATCACATCCGCATCGGGGGTCAGAAAATGGGTATACAGGCTCTCGCCTACGCCCAAGCCGCCAATATCATTGCCACAAACCGTATCCAGAAAAGAGACTGCGTCACGCCCCAGGACTTCATAGACGCCCATGTGTGAGACATCGAACAGCCCGGCCGCCT
Organism: Anaerolineales bacterium; assembly: GCA_034004515.1. GTDB lineage: Bacteria > Chloroflexota > Anaerolineae > Anaerolineales > Villigracilaceae > UBA8950. The sequence continues at coordinate 2,007 of JAVEWN010000031.1, forward strand.
GACGCGTAGCGAGATGCTCTTCCTTCACGCCGCTGTACTGGACCGGCATTTCCCAACCCGCAAACGGAACCATCCGTCCGCCGAGGGATTTGTGGAGGTCATACAGGCTGGTACGTTTCAGGGCGGGATCGGCGGGTTCAACCCACGAAAACTCAGGCAGCGATTCACCGCCACCCGCCGCCGGGATACCGATAAACCAGGGTTTTCGGGCCTGCGTTCCCACGCGGGATTGCGTTGGAGCGTCCATTTTGGCATCTGTGGCGGCCACCACCACCGGCCCGGGCAAACGGGCCGGGTCGTAATCGGGCTGACCGTCAGCGCGGAAGGAGACGTAGGCGTCTGACAGGTCGCGCAGCCAGGTGGCGACGAGTCCCGCTTCGGCAGCCGGGACGCTCAAGCGGTAGCTTCCGTCTGCCAGGCAGGTTAAATCGCCGCTGACAACGCCGCGCGGGGTCTGAATGTCCGTTTTGGTAACGGTGGCAGGCTTGAGCGCAGAAAGGTCGGCGCTGGTCGCGTAGTCTAAAAACTGACGCGCGCGCCGGCCGCGCAGGTCGAAAACGGCCTGCGACGAGGCATTCTCCTGTCCGGCATCGTCGATATAGAAAAAGTGAGGATAGCCGGATTTCTCATACTCAAAATCGATCCCCGCTTGCTCTGCCAGTTTTCTAACCTGCAACCGGGCCGTGTTCAACGTTTCAAAATCGAGTTTGGCGCGGCGCACCTTGCCCTTGCGGACGGTATCGACGGCGTGCGGGGCGCAGGCCAGCAGGATGTCGGCCATAATGTCGGTCAGTTGGCGGGTTTTGGCTTCGTCGAAACCGCGCTGGCTGATCCAGGGCGTGCCGAGGCGGATGCCGCTCGGGTTGAGGGCGCTCTTGTCGCCGGGGATGGTGTTGCGGTTGACTACAATCCCGACCAGATCCAGGATGCGGGCGGCCATATCGCCAGACAGCGAAACGCCCTCCGGCGATTGGATCGTGGTGACATCGACATTGACGAGATGGGTGTCGGTGCCGCCAAAGGGGATGCGCAAGCCGCGCTTTTGGAACTGGTCGACCATGGCGACGGCATTTTTGATGGTTTGGGCCTGGAGTTGTTTGAACTCGGCGGTGGTGGCAAGTTTGAAGGTCAGCGCGAGCGCGGCGAAGATATGAACGTGCGGCCCGCCCTGCTCGCCGGGGAAGACGGCCCGGTCGATTTTTTTGGAAATTGCCAAATCGGTGGTGAGCAAGACGGCCCCGCGCGGGCCGTCGAGGCTTTTGTGGGTGGTAGACATGGTGACGTGGGCGTAGCCAATCGGGGAGGGGACGACCCCGGCAGCAACCAGGCCGCCCAGGTGCGAAATATCGGCCAGGAAGATGGCCCCGACTTCATCAGCGATTTCGCGGAATTTCTTCCAATCGGGAACCCAGGAATAGGAGGAGGCGCCCGCGATGAGCAGTTTCGGCTTATGCTCCAGCGCCAGGGCGCGCACGTTGTCATAATCGATTTTCTGGGTTTCGGGGTCGACCGCATAATGGACGGCATTAAACCACTTGCCGCTGCGATTGACCGAGGAGCCGTGCGAGAGATGTCCGCCGTGGAGCAGGTTCATGCCCAAAATCGTATCGCCCAACCCCACCAGGGCCTGGTAAACGGCGTTGTTGGCCGGCCCGCCCGAAAGGGCCTGGACATTGACGTGAATCTGCTCAGGTTTTACGCCGTTGGCCGCAAAAAGTTGCCGGGCGCGGGTGATGGCCAGGCTTTCGATAATATCGGCATATTCGACGCCTTTGTAATAGCGTGGGTCACTGTTGCGGCGATATTCGGCCAGGCGCATCTCGTAATCAAACAAATCGGCTTCAGACATTTTGCGCCATTCGTCTTCAGGGTAGCCCTCCGCGTAAATATTCTGAAAAGCGGAGCCCATCGCGTCGCGCACAGCCAGCGGGGCCTGACTCTCCGAGGCGATCAGGATTAACTTGCGGGCCTGGCGTTCAGATTCGAGCTGGGTCAGTTTGTAAACTTCGGGATCGAGGTCCGCAAGAGAACCGCGAAAAAGGAAATCAGTCATGAATATCTCCTGTGCAAAAGTAAGTTGAATGGATAAAACCGGATCGAGGCGGACTGGAGTATCCAATATCGAAAATTCGATGGCGGATATTCGCAGCGCGACTCGCTTGAATTGTAGGACGGGATGAAGGCTGGGTCAAGTGAAGAATGGCATGATTAAAAGCACAAGGCTGGGGAGTGCTTCCCCAGCCTTGGAATCCTCAAGGTATTTTTATGGCAAAATCACGATGGCATCAATCTTAATGCCGTCTACGGAAACCCCGCCTGGCGCAGTAATGCGTAAGTAATTATAAGTGCCAGCAGGTGCTGCATTGCTCAGCAAAATCGAATCTGCGTTGATAGCAATCCCCGTACTGTCATACAAGTCGCCAGAGCTAATTGGGCGATTGTCGTATTCCGAGCCGCCCAGCACGTTAGTATTCAGGTTCGAGTTTGTATCGGCAACGCCATTACCCCAATTAAAAATCTCATACCACGTATCCCCATCCTGGCTAATAGAAAGAAACACAAAATCCATAAGAATGCCTGAACCAGATAGCTCTTCATAGAGAACCACATCCCAATCGCTCTGATTACCGTCCAGAACAAGCGTAAGCGCCAGAGTTAGCGACTGACCATCATCAAGGTAGAAGAGGGGATAATCGTGAGGAACGGCCAACTCACTTGGCATCTCATCTGTTGGAACTGGCGTTGCCACCTGTGTGGGAGTCTGGGTTGGGAGTGATATAGGAGTAAATGTTGAAGTCGAAGTAGCAGTGGAGGTCAAAGTCGAGGTGAGGGTAGGTGTTGAGGTTGGAGTAGCTGTGGCAGTAGAAGTTGAGGTGCGAGTGGGTGTTGAAGTCGGGGTAGCTGTGGCAGTAAAAGTCGAGCTGATAGTGGATATTGTCGTCGGGGTGAAAATTGAAATTAAGGTAGAAGTTGGCGGCTTCGAGGTGAACGTCGCGGTTGGGAAAACATAAATCAGGGTATTGGTCGGGAAGGGAGTTGGCGTCAGAAGCTGGGTCGGGCTGGGCGTTGCCGCCGGGGGCTGGCTGGGTTGGGGCACATCCGGTGTCGCTTCTTTGGTCGGCTGGCCGGTGGCGGGCGCAATCACCACGACCGGAACTTCATTGAGCGGGCCAAACCCGTCGGCCTGCGGGGTTAAGAAGGTGCGCTGCCAAACCTGAGGGGTCTCAATTTCAGGGCGCAAGGGAGCCAGGCCCAAGGCCGCAGCCGTGGAAAACGGGCCGGCGCTGCGGTTCGGATCGATCTTCGAGGCCATATCCGAGGCCACGCTCCAACGCGGCAAAATCCGAATCGCAAATTGCCCGGCAAAAAACATCAAAATCACCCCAGCCAGGACAATTCCGGCCAGAAGATAGAAGTCTTTCTTTTCGCGCTCTGAGATGTTCATTCCGCCAATTCCGCTTTCAGAGGCAGGCGCACGTAAAAACAACTGCCGGGGTTGGTTTCTTCGTCACAGCCCGGGCTTTCGACCCAGATGCGCCCGCCGTGGGCCTCGACAATTCCGCGCGCAATCGCCAGCCCCAAACCCGGGCCGCCGCCTTTAAATTTCGTGCGTCCAGAAGAATGCAATGTCACTTCACCGGTCTGATAAAACTTCTCAAAAATCAACTGCTGGTGGCGCGGGTCAATCCCAACCCCGCTGTCCTTCACCGCCAGCTCAACTTCACCGTCAGATTCAACGACCTGCCCATGCACCGAAATCGTGCCGCCATCTGGCGTGTATTTAATGGCATTCATCACCAGGTGGTAAAACAACTTATACAAAAGATCAGGGTCGGCATAGACGAGCGGCAGCCCGGCCACGCCATCGGTTACAAAAATGAGTTTGCGCTCGCTCCAGGCGGCCCGGAATGTCTTTTCGACACGCTGCAAAATCGAGGCGAGCGAGGCTTTGTCGGGCAGCGCCTTCAGCATTTTGCTGTCGATCCGGGAAATATCGAGCATGCTGTTGACAACTTCCTGCATGCGGGCCGAGCCTTCCAAAAGCCCCTTGGAGATATTTTCCAACTCCGGGTTTCGCTTGGCCTGCACATCCAAAATCTGCGCATAGCCGCTCAACAGGGTCAGCGGGGTCCGTAATTCGTGGGCCGCCACCTGAATAAAGCTGGATTTGGTCTGATCCAGTTGGGCCAGGGTCTGGTTGGCGCGCTCCAACTCAATGGTGCGCTCTTGCAAATTGGCAGTCATCTCGTCAAAAGTATTCGCCAGCACCCCAATTTCATCCGAGCTGCTGACGCCGGTCCGGCGGGTCAGATCACCGGCGGTAATCGCCTGCGAGGCCCGCACCAAAGCATAAATGGGATTAATCAGCAGCCGCGAAATGCCGTAGCCAATCGCAATCACGCCCAACATCGCCCCGGTAAAGAGCAGAATATAATTGTTGCGGCTGACAGCCCCCGGCTGCAAGACAAAATCGAGCGGCAGGATGACCGCAAACGCGCCCAACTGGTCGCCGCCCACCCGCAGCGAACTGCGCGCCAGGCTGTACCAGCGGTTTTCCAACTCAAAATTCTCGCCCGCCACATTGTTCTTGCTCGTCACCACCTGGCGATAGGCCGCCTCAGAAATTGAAAATTTCTCAAAAAAAGTCTGGTTGGCGTTCTGCCCGGCCAGGGTCGTGGCAATCGCGCGCCCTAAATCATCGTACAAAATTATATCGGCCAGCGAGGTGCTTTTCAGATAGGGCAGGAGCGTATCCAAAGAAGAGCCAATCAAAACCACCCCCACCAGGCGCTTGTTCAATTCAATCGGCAAAGCCGAATAATAGTAATACTGGCTGACGACGGTGCTATACGCGAGCGCGCGGCGCGGCGCGGCCTGGGCGTCTTCAGCCCGCAGGAAAGACTGGACAATCGAAAGGGCTTCCAGCCCGCTCCCGACCGGCGGATCCACCAAATTGCCATCGGCCAGCCGCACCCGGTAAAAACGCTCAATCCCCTGGCGGTCAATCAGCGACAACGACTCAATGCCCAGGCCGGCAGTCAGCGGGCGGGCCAGGTCTGAGAGCGCAGCCCGATCCCCGGCATCCAATGCTTCGGCCAGGCCGACGGTATAAGCCACCACCCGCGCAGTTTCGATGTGGCTCATTTCCTGGCGCGCAAAATCATCCGAAACAACGCGCCCGGCTTCCAGCAGTTGGTTGGTCAGACGTTCTTGTAACGAATCGGAAACCAGGCTGGTGACGACATACACCCCTGTGACAGCCACGATCAGCGTCAGGAGCAAATAGGGAAGAATAACCTTAAAACGAATGCTCACAAAATCCCCTTTAAAAAAAGAGACAGAAAAGACCCGTCAATTATACTTCCCTTGTGTGTCACAAAAACAATAACAACTTCATTATCGAAATTGCAAACTGAGCCGCCGCGCTCAAGAATCAGGCGTCTCTTGCGCCATTTGATAGATAACGCGCCGCTCCCAGCCGGATTCTGCTGCCAGGCGGCGGGCCAACGCGGAGGGTTTTTCCTGCCCGCCCAGGCCAGACGCGATCTCAGCCCTCAGCCTGGATTCTGTCCAACGCGCCGATTGCATGCCCGCAGGCTGTCCCGCCACCACGAGCGTGAACTCACCCCGGGCCGGATTCTGCTCAAAATAGACTCGCGCGCCCGCCACCGTCCCGCGCCAAATTTGCTCGTGCAGCTTCGTCAACTCGCGCGCCACCGCCATGGAACGATCTCCGAGCGCAGATTCGAGATCGGCCAGGGCCTCCAGCAAACGGTGCGGACTTTCGAGGAAAATGAGGGTGTACGGCAGCCCGGCCACCTCCGCCAAAAAAGTCCGCCGCTCTGAAGGTTTGCGCGGCAGGTAGCCCAGATACAGGAAAGCATCGGTTGGCAGGCCAGAAACAGTCAACGCAGCCAGGGCCGAGGAGGGCCCCGGAACCGGGCTGACGGTGTGTCCAGCCGCAATCGCAGCCCGAACCAGCTCATAGCCGGGATCGTTAATCGCCGGGGTTCCGGCATCCGAAATCAGGGCAACATCTCCCGTCGCCAGGGCCGCCAGAATTTTATCCAGCTTGCTCAATTTGTTGTGTTCAAAATAACTGGTGAGCGGGCTGTGAATTTCAAAATGCGAAAGCAGCCGCCCACTGTGGCGGGTATCTTCGGCGGCAATCAGAACCGCCTCGCGCAAAACCCGCACCGCGCGCGGTGAGAGGTCTTCCAGGTTGCCAATTGGGGTTGCAACAAGATAAAGTGTGCCCATCGTTTCTATTGTAATGGCAATACTGCCCGCTCACCAGCCAGGTTTGCGGCGAAACCCGGCGTCATTTTCGACAAACTCTATCGTATAATTTAATCATCGGAAAACCCAAAGAGAGGTGAAGCATGTCTTTTGAGCTTATACGATATTCACAGCGCGACCCGCAATGGAAAGATAAAAAACTTGGCAACAGCAGCGTAACCCTCGGGTACTTTGGCTGCGCCGTTAGCAGCGTGGCGATGCTCCTGAGCGGGCACGGCTACAAAGAAGACCCCGATACGCTCAACGAGAAACTAAAAAAATCAGGCGGGTTTATGGACGCCGCCATTGTTTGGGGGGCGGTTGCCAATATTTACCCACGGGCCTGTTTCAAAAACCTGGTCATCTGCCGTGACAGCGACGCCCCGATTGACACAATTGGCGATTCGATCCGGGCCGGGCAGCCTGTTTTGCTGGAGGTCGATTACTCGCCCCAATCGGGCCTGCAAACGCATTGGGTGGTAGCCTACGAAAAAGTTGGCAAAGATTTTCTAATTCTCGATCCCTATCCTTATCCGACCGAAGACGGTAAAACCATCTCGCTGATTGAACGCTACTCGCACGGCCAGCCGCTCAAACGCTCGATCACTGCCGCAGTCTGGTACGATGTCCAGCCGGACAACATCAACCCGCCTGCGCCCGAGCCGCTCGACCCAAGCGCGTTTTACATCCAGGTGGTGGGCGGGTTGGCAAGCCCCGGCCTGCGTTTGCGTTCTGCCGCCACGACAGACTCTGAGACGCTCGCCTATCAAGAATCGGGCGCGCGCCTGCGCGTGCTGGAAACCGAGAACACCGCCCGCCCTAAAATCGGAATTTACAACCAGTGGATTCGTGTCCTGGATCCATTGGGGCGAAGTGGATACGTTGCGGCCTGGTTTGTGGAACTGGCGGCGATCCCCGTCCCTGTGCCTGATCCAATTCCGGTCGAAGAAACGACGCCGCCCGGGCCTGCTCCCGTTTCGCCGAGTGGCCGGACAAAGAAATCGGTTGGGAGCGGGTTGGAAAATGTCGCGCTGGAAGCCCCGCCCGCCAGCCAGTTGAGCACAAAGCCCTCGACCAATTCGCCCACCCATCGCCTGGCTGCCAACATCTGGAATCGTTATGGCGGCCTGTTGGACGCCCTCTCGCAAGTGCTAAAAATCGAACCGGCGGTGGCTGTCGCCGCTTTGGCGGTCGAATCAGGCGGCCAGGCCTTCGGGCCAGATGGCAAAATGATTATCCGCTTCGAGAATCATATTTTCTACAACCAATGGGGCAAGAAAAACCAGGCCCAGTTTGCGCAGCATTTCAGCTATAACAGCAGCCAGCCCTGGACAAGCCATAAGTGGCGTCCCACTTCAGGGCAGCCCTGGCAGCCCGCCACGCTCGGCGATTTTCATGGCAGCCAGGCGCGTGAATGGGAAGTCTACAACTTCGCCGCCAGCCTGGATGGGACCGCCGCCAAAATGTCGATCAGCATGGGCGCTCCCCAAATTATGGGCTTCAACTTCGGCCTGATTGGCTTTGCAAGCGTGCAGGATATGTTCAACGCCTTCAGCGCCAGCGAGCGCGAGCAGATCGTGGGCTTCTTTGACTTCATTCAATATGTTTCGCCGAGCGCGGTCAAAGCCCTGCAAGCGCGTGATTTCAAAACCTTTGCCACTTATTACAATGGCAGCGGCCAGGCGGTGATGTATGGCAACCTGATCAAAACTTCTTACGATGCCTTCAACCAACTGCAAGGGGCCGCCGTCATCCCGGCTCCGTGTGAACCGGACCCCGAAACCCCGCCACCCCCAGAAATGGAACCGGCCCCCGAACCGCCGGCCCCGCCTGAAAGAGAGAAAATCTTTGTGATTGTTTCAAACGCGGTAGGCGGAGCCGGGCTGCGGATGCGCAAACAGCCCAACCAATCGGCCAGTATCCTCAACATCCTGCCTGCCGGGAGCAGCCTGCGGGTGCTTGACGAGCCAGAGGTGGCCCGGCCAAAAATCGGGAAAACGGGGGACTGGCTGTGGGTGCGCGACCGCAAAAACCGTGAAGGTTATGTGGCGGCCTGGTATGTTGAGTTGGATAGGAGCAAATCAGAACCGCCTGACCCAAACCGGCTTTTAGACATTGCAGAACCGGTCGAGCTTGAGATACAGCCGTTGAAGGTCTACGTCTCGAGCCTGGCAGGCCCGTATGGCGGGTTGAGATTACGCGCATCGCCCAGCGAAAAAAGCGTTACCATCAAAAAATTGGCGGTCGATACGCCCTTAATCGTTCTGGAGAACCAGGCCACCGCTGAAGCGCGGCTTGGCAAATATGACATGTGGATCAAGGTCAAAGACCCGCTTGGGGCTGAAGGCCATGTGGCCGCCTGGTTTATCGTCCGATAAGTTGAGCGACCCGCTCACAAAAACATCCCCCGGCCAGAAAGCTGGGGGATGTTTTTTTTACTCAATGGCTTCTTTTAAGCGGCGCGCCAGCTGCCCAAAATGCTCGGTGTAGCGCATTTCCTCCTGGCGCGGGCGGGGCAGGGATACCGTCAGATCGAGCTTGATTTTGCCGGGCCGGGCCGAAAGAACCAGCACCCGGTCTGCCAGAAAGAGGGATTCGCTGATTGAATGAGTCACCATCAAAACGGTGGTTTGACGGGCCTGCCACAGGCGTGAAAGCTCCATCCACATCCGCTCGCGAGTCAGGGCGTCGAGCGATCCGAAAGGCTCGTCCAGCAGGAGAATATCCGGGTCGTGAATCAAGGCCCGCGCCAGGGCGACGCGCTGGGCCATCCCGCCGGAAAGATCGCGCGGCAGGGAAGTTTCAAATTCCTGCAAACCAACCAGCTCGATCATTTCCTGCGCTTTTTGGCGCATCAGGTTGGCGGGGATATCTTCCAGCTCGAGCGGCAGCAGGATGTTTTCACGCACCGTCCGCCAGGGCATCAGGTTGGCTTGTTGAAAGACAAAGCCAATCCGCGGCGGAGAGTCTGGACAATTGAAACTCAGGCTGCCGTGGGTAGGCTTGAGCAGGCCTGCCAGTGCGCGCAGCAGGGTCGATTTTCCACTGCCGGATGGCCCCAGCACACAAACAAACTCGCGCGGCGCAAGCGAGAATGAGACTTCGCCCAGCGCGTGCAGGCCGCCATTGCCATCAGGAAAGATGACGCTCAGTTTGTGGGTGGTCAGGATCGGCTTTGGCATGATTTAAGGGATGAACTGGTTGGTAAAGGCTTGCTCCAGGTCGATGGGTTCAGGGTAGAGGCCCATTTTCAGCAAAACCGTTTGCATGTTGGCCCAGGCTTGCGGGTTGCTAAAACCAATCCGTTCGGCGCGCCACATTTCGATGGAGGTCCCGAGAACTTGTTTTTGGACAATCGGGTCAGATTCTTTCAGATTTTCCACGTACCCGAAGCAAATCTCATAGGCGGCGTCAGGGTCGCGGATGGTGTCTTGAATGCCCTTCATCACAGCGCCGACAAAAGCCCGCACCATTTCGGGGTTTTCGGCAATTGTCTTTTCGTTGGTGACGACCCCGTTCGAGGCCAGTTCGACAAACTCGGAGGTGCGCCATTCGGTCAGATCATAGCCTTTTGAGCGCAAAACGACCGGTTCGTTGGCGGCGTACCCGACGACAATATCGACCTGGTCGGTAGCCAGGGCTTCGACCTGGTTGAAGCCAATCGATTCGAGGGTGACTTCATTTTCGTCGATGCCAACTGCGTACAACATTGCCAGCAGGCCAATATAGTTTGCGCCAAATAGCCCGGGCAAGCCAATTGTGCGGTTGCGAAATTGCTGTGGGCTTTCAATTTTGCTGGTCGATTTTGCCATGACCGAAATCGGATATTGCTGATACCAGCCCAGGACATGGACGACCGGCAGCCCCTGGGCGCGCGCCAGCAGGATTTGCTCGCCAGAGGCCAGCGAAAATTTTAGCTGGTCGGCCCCCACCAGGGCAATCCCGTCAGTTTCGAACGAGTAGTCAAATTCGACTTCAAAACCGGCCTCGGCAAAATAACCTTTTTTGGCAGCGACGTAAAAAGGCGCGTACTGCACGTTGGGGACGTAGCCCATCGGCAGGCGCACTTTGATGAGCGCTTTTTCTGTCGGCGGCTGCCTGGTTGCCTGAGGGGCGGCAGGCTGGGGCGCACAGGCCGCCAGCAGCAGGGCAGATAAACAAATGATGAAAATGATACGTTTGAACATGAGAGTCTCCACGAGGAAAAGATTACAGGCGCGGTTCCTGCCAGGCCAGCAAACGCCGCTCCAGCAGGAGCACCAGGCCATACAGGCTGAGCGCAAGCGCGATCAGGGTGAAAATAGCCACAAAGACAAGGGCCGTGTCGTACTGGCCGCGCCCGACATTGATCAGAAATCCCAGGCCGCGATCTGCGCCGACAAATTCGCCAACCACCGCGCCAATCACCGAGAGGGTTGCGCCGATCCGTAACCCGCCCAGGAAGACCGGCAAAGCGGCGGGAATTTCAAGCAGACGCAGCATTTGGATGCGCGAGGCGTGCAGGGAACGCATCAACTCATTGAGCGCGCGCGGCACAGCCCGAATGCCGACAATCGTATTGACCAGCACCGGGAAGAAAACGATCAGGGCGCAAATTAAGACCTTCGAAAATATGCCCGCTCCAAACCAGATGACCAGCAGCGGCGCAACTGCCACAATCGGGATGGCCTGGCTCGCAACCAGAAACGGTGAAATAATTCGCTCGAACAGGCGCGATTTTGCGATCAGATAACCAAAAGCGACGGCCAGGCTCGTCCCGACCAGCAGCCCCAGGACAACTTCAAGCAAGGTGGTGGCGCTGTGGCGGGCCAGGCTGCCATCGGCCAGGGCGCGCAGAAAACGGCTAAAAACCAATCCCGGCGAAGGCAGGATGAAGGCGGGCAGGCTGCCATAACGGGTAAACAAATCCCAGGCCAGCAGGGCCAGCAGGCTGGCAAGCGGCATGACCCACCAATAGCTGTGGGCGCGAAAAAGATGAGGCGGGCTGGGGTTATTTTGCATTTTACGGATCAGGTTGGTTTCCATAAACAAAAAATCCGAAAGGAGCAGAGAGGCTCTTTCGGGGCAGAGAAACAGGCCGGCCCAATTTGTCCACTAATGAAAAGCCCGAAAACACAAAATGTTTTCGGGGCGCATAGTAAAACAAACCCTGGAGGGCCTGCAACCTTCTTTTATCCGGACTGTACCGTCGGCCCCGGAATTACGCCGGGTCATGCCTTTTCTTGCCTGCCCTCCCAAAGGGGAGAGACGTTTGGCCCGAAGAGGCTCGTGGGCTGTACCACCGATCGGGAATTCACTTGCACATTATTTTGTTGTGCAGGTGTCACCCTGCCCCGAAGGTTGAGTTGTAACTTATGATGATTATACCCGCCTCACTCAAGAATTGCGCTTTTTATAAGAGCAGGAATGCAATTGTGGAGCGCGGGCGTTTTAGAACCAGATTGTTACGAAAAGTACAGGGCGGTTGCCCGCCCTGCACAATCCATGCTTGCTTCTTAGGCCTTGACGATGCAATCGACGGGGCAGACTGCCACACACTGCGGCTCATCGAAATGGCCGACACATTCCACACAAGTGACGGGGTCGATCACGTAGATATCGCCTTCGCTGATCGATTCGGTCGGGCATTCGGGCAGGCAAGCGCCGCAAGCGATACAATCATCTTGAATTTTCATTGCCATGGTACACACTCCTGTTTGTTGGATGGATAAGTATTCACTACTGCTTATACTTGCGATGAAGATGTGTGTCAAATGACAAATTTCTCTAATTTGGTGTTTTTTGTCATAGACTCATTGTGCGTGCAGGGAATAGCCAATTAAGATCAATTCATAGCCAAAGGGGGAGCCGAGATGCTCATATTTTTCGGCAACCAGGCCAATATTCGCGCAAAAAACAGAGCGGATGCTGCCGCTCAGGTAGGGCGTGAGCAGTTCCACGCAGTTTTCAAAATACCCGGCGGGGGTTTCGTAAAAGGGAAGCGACTCGCTCAGGTAGCGGCAGCCAGAAGCCCCCACTTCCTGCGGCCCCAGCCCTGCGTTTACCGGCCAGCATGGCACGCTTTCGGGCGGGAAGACCAGCACCAGTTCGGTGTTTTGGGAGGTATCTTCAGGGGCAAGGGTTTGATATTGCCGAAACAGGTTTGGCCCGTTCAGGATATACCAGGATGTGTTGGCTGCGGGGGACATAAAAAGCGGATCGTCTGGCTGCCCCTCGCGCAGGCTGACGATGCGCTCAACTTCTGCCACCAGCAAGCCTGCCCGTTTTTGAGTGCCCAGGATGGTTTCAGTCACCGTCCAGGCGGCTTGCTGCTCTTCGACATGGGCGCGGTAATCGTAAATCCAGGTGGAGGCCAGGGCAAGCGGAAAGGAAATCATCCGCGGGGCGGGCGGAGAACTTTCAAGAGTGGAAGCAGGCAAAGGCGGGGGCGAACTAGCGGAACGCTGACAGGAACCGAGAAAAAGGAGCAGAAACGGCAGCCAGGCCAGGGTCAGGATTCGATTTCGATCCACAAAACATTCCGAATGATTTAGTAGAGCGGATCGAGAACTTCGTAAGCCTGGACAGGTTTTTCACGTCCTTTGAGGGAAACGGCCCCAATCCGGCGGGTCTGGTACTTGCTGACAATGGCCGCCATCGTGGCCGGGCCGATCACCAGACGGTTGGGACGGGCGAGTTCCTGCATTCGGAAGGCGACGTTGACGGTGTCGCCGAGGGCGTTGAATTCCATTCGTTCGTTGCTGCCAATATAGCCGACCATGGCCGGGCCGGTATGGATGGCGGTCCCAATAATGATGTTTAGCCCGTCGCCAAAGTCGATGGCACCAATTTTTTGAAGAATTTCGATGCCAGCTTGAACGGCGTGTTCTTCGGCCAGGACGGTGCTTTGCTTGCGGTCTTCAAAGATAGCCATAACACCATCGCCCAGATAGCGCACACTGCCATGATGTTTGAAGATGATGCTGGTTACATCTTGATAATATCGATTAAGGATTGTGGCAAAACGCTGCGGGCCAATTTGCTCTGCCAGGGCGGTCGAACCGGCCATGTCGCTGAAAAGAATGCTGACTTTGGCCTGGCGCAGGCCGGGAAGCTGGCCGGTGCGTTCGTAGTCTTCAATCAGTTCGCGGGCATCGTCTGGCGGGACAAAACGGGTCAGCAATTTTTCGATATTTTCCTGGCGTCTTATTTTGTCCAGTAATTCGGTGCGCTGAATGGTAAGGGCCACCTGATGGCTGATGGCGATTGCCAGTTGCAGATCTCGGCGGCTAAAGGGGCGGGTTCCGGGGCGTGATTTGGCAAAATACATCAGGCCAAGCATTTCTTCTTCACCACTCATGACGGGCACGAGCATCGCGGAGGGGGTTACTTCAGCGGAACGGCTGCGAATGGCATTCGTACAAGATATGCCAGGTAAAATTTGCTCAATTGCAGGAAAATCGTTGTGCTGGACGATAGTACAATTGTCAATCGACATCGTGCGCGTCATCATCGTCCGTATTTCAGCCATGGCCGCTTCGATATCGACAATCGTATTGAGACGCTTGGAGACTTCATAGAGCAAGACAGCGTGTTCATCGAGCGATTCGAGCAGCAGTTCGCGTGTAAAGCGATGCTTGCCGCTCGAACCTTGATCGTCAAACTTGATTTCGGATTCATCAATCAGGTGGATCACTGCCTGGCCGATCCGGATGATGTCGTTGGAGTGCAAGCTGTGAGAGCCTGCAATCCGCTGACGGTTGACGTAAGTGCCGTTGGTGCTGCTCAGATCGGTGATTGTGACCTGGTTTTGTTTAGAATCTAAAAGAATTTCGGCATGAACCCGCGAAGCCGAAACGTCTTGCAGTACAACGATATTATCCGCGTGGCGACCAATCCGGATGTTTCCGTCCCGCAACTCTACAATCCGCGAGTCAGTGTTGGGTTCACTAACATTAATTCTCCACATAGCCGCCTCTTGTTTTTACCCGCATTTATCCCGTAAACTGACCTATCAAAGTCAATCTTCGCCTGTCAGCCAGATGTGCAGCGAATCTGGCTGACAGGCGATAACCTTACAAATTTGTTATGTTTATTATAACGCGATGTAACTTTTTTTGGGTTAGACAAAAGTCCTAAATCACGCCCAGCTTTTTGCCAACGTCCTTGAAGGCCTGCAAACCCTGATCGAGGTCTTCGATTTGGTGCGCGGCAGAGATCATGACCCGGATGCGGGCCTTGCCCTGCGGCACGGTTGGAAAACCAATCGACATCGCGAAGACGCCGGCCTGGAATAGCTCGCGGCTGAACTGTTGAGCGAGCGGCGCTTCGCCGAGCATGACCGGCGTGATCGGCGTTTCGCTACAGCCGGTATCAAATCCCAGGTTTTTCATCTCCGTCTTGAAGTATTTGGCGTTCGCCCACAGTTTGTCCACCAGCTGGGTCGAATCTTCGAGCAGGTCAATCGCTGCCAGGCAGGCGGCCGCATCCGGGACAGTCACCGCCGAGGAAAACAGGAAGGGCCGTCCGCGCTGGCGCAGCCACTCAATGATGACCGCCTTGCCCGCCACCAGGCCGCCGACCACGCCAAAAGCCTTGGAAAGCGTCCCAACTTCCACGTCCACTTTGCCGTGCAGGCCAAAGTGATCGACAATCCCACGCCCGCCAGTGCCGAGCACGCCTTCGCCGTGCGCATCGTCCACCATCAGCAGGATGTCATACTTTTTCGCCACATCGTAAATAGCGGGCAAAGGCGCGATGTCGCCATCCATGCTAAAAACGCCGTCCGTCACAATCAAGGCCCGCCGGTAGTTTGAAAGATTCTCCTTAATCTGCTCCTCGAGCGCCTGCACGTCGTTGTGTTCGTAACCAACAATTTTTGCGCCAGAAAGCCGGCAGCCGTCAATGATGCTGGCATGGTTGAGACGGTCAGAGAAAACGACATCCTCCTTGCCAACCAGGGCCGGGATGGTTGCCAAATTGGCCGTAAAACCGCTTTGGAAGGTAATGGCCGCTTCGACGCCTTTGAACTCCGCCAGGCGTTTTTCCAGTTCAACGTGCAGGCTCATCGTCCCGGCAATTGAGCGCACCGCCGCCGGGCCAACGCCCATCTGGTCGACCGATTTGCGGGCGGCGGCCACAATATCAGGGTGGTTGGCAAGCCCCAGGTAGTTGTTCGAGCAAAAATTGAGCACCCGTTTGCCATCCACCGTCAGCCATGCGCCCTGCGGCGATTCAATGGTGCGAATATGGTTATACAGCCCGGCTGTTTTCAGGCTTTCGATTTCTTGCGTGATCCAATCGAGTTTCGACATGCGTTTCTCCTGGAAAATAGTGTGAAAGAAAATCAGCGCTTTAATTATAGCCAGTTCTAAAGGGGATGATTGTCACTTCTTCAGCAGATTTGATACCTTTTCGGCCCCTTAATTTCTGATACAATAACCCAAGAGGCCCTTTTTGGCCTTTTTTTCTGTACTGGGCAGCCTCCCGGCATTTTTTGAACAAAGGTTTAAGTATGACATACAACCTGCGCCTTTTCTGGCGAATGGCAGTCCGTTCTTTTGTGCGAACCGGGGAAACCCACGGGCGACTGACGCCAAAACGCCTTTTCTTTGTGTTCTTGTTTTACACCGTTTGGCCGCTCTGGACGGTCTTCACCTGGACCTGCTTCCTGCTCGACGACCTGCTCTTCCCCGCTCATAAAACGCAGCCGCTCGAAAAACCGCTCTTCATTATCGGCAATTACCGCTCTGGTTCAACCTTCCTGCACCGGCTGCTTTCACGCGATTCTGAGACCTTCACCAGCCTGCGCACCTGGGAAATCTTCATCACCCCCAGCATCACCCAGCGCAAAATCTCACGCCTGATCGGCAAAGTCGACCGGTTCTTCGGCGCGCCGCTTAAACGGTTGCTGCATAGGGTCGATCAGCGCGGGCTGGGGCAGGTCAAAATCCACCGCATCAGCCTGTTCGAACCGGAAGAAGACGAGAATATTTTGCTGCACATCTGGAGCACCTCATTTGTCGGCTTCCTGTTCCCCTTTCTGGACGAAATGCCGCCCTACACCTTCTTCGACGAGGCCCTGCCCGCCGAAGAGAAAAAGCGCATCATGGGCTTCTACCGCTCCTGTGTCCAGCGCCATCTGTATGTGGATGGCGGCCAGCGCCACTTTGTCTCGAAAAACCCCGCCTTCAGCGCAAAAATCGAAACCCTGGCCGAGTTCTTCCCCGATGCGCGCATCCTCTACCTGGCGCGCAACCCGCTCGATATGCTGCCCTCGACCATCTCCTGGCTGGGGTACGCCTGGGGAGTCTTCGGCAGCCCGCTCGAAAAATATCCCTACCGTTCCGAAATCCTGCAATTGGCGCGTTACTGGTACACCCATCCGCTCAAATATCTTGATACCCACCCCTCGCCCAACCACCTGATTCTGAGCTACGACGACCTGATCGGCGACCCGGAACGCATCATCCGCGGCATCTACCAGCAGTTTGGCTACCCGGCCCAGGATAACCTCGAAAAAATTGTGGCCGAGGCGGTTGCTGAAACCCAGACCTACAAAAGCGACCACACTTATTCTTATGAAAAAATGGGATTCTCGCGTGAGCAAATTCTGGCCGAGTTCGAGGATATTTTCTTGCGCTTTGGCTTTGCGACCGGCGTCCCAGCCCGGCCCCCGGCCCTGGTGCTGGAGCCGCCTGTCCCCGCTTCCAGAGCGGATTAATTTGCCAGCCTGCCGACAATTCTCACGCACGGGCGCGTAAAGACATCCTGCTTGTGGGGCGCATCCGCCAGCTCGCCGCTCAAATCCTGTCCGGGGAAATGGAGGCGCTCGTGCAGCTCCTTCTGCCAGCGCGGACAATCCGTTACATCATAAACCAGGCCCGCGTGGGCGATCCATTTGCGCGAGCCGCGCTCACCGCTATTGCGGCGCAGTTCGGCCAATGAGACGATTTTCTCTGTCATTCGTTGCGCTCCGATCCCATTCCCTTATAAAAGCGATCCACGCCCGCTCATTGATCCACGCAAAACAGCCGGGCGCTCGATTTGCCCAAACTATATCGCAACTCGTCAATCCCGGCAACGGGTTGGCGCGTTTCCAGGTTTTCTGAAAGTCAGTTCGTCTGGGTGAAACGATCAGCATCGAACCGCGAAGCTCGCACAGCGCGCGGAGTTCTACACTTTTCCTGGCATTCTACGCGCTCTTTGCGCTAAAAACCGCAACAGCGATCTGTCTGGGAAGTTGTGGTGATACCCGTTGTTGCCGTCGTGGTTAAAGGTTTTCCGTATAGTCCGGCTTGTCCGAGTTAGGAAAGTCCTGGGTGAGTTTCGACACAAGATGAACGAAATCACGGCTCAGACTTTATAATAGAGTTTCAGCGTTCAAGCTGCCGAAAATTGAATACCGCACAACCCATCTCGAATATCTACCGAGGCACTCCATGACCCAAATTGTCGAATGTATTCCAAACTTCTCTGAAGCCCGCCGCCCTGAAGTGGTGGAGCAGATTTTAGAGGCCATCCGCTCTGTGGCTGAGATCAGCCTGCTCGACCACTCCTCCGATACGGATCACAACCGCACGGTTGTGACCTACGCCGGGCCGCCCGCCGCCGTCGAAGAAGCCGCTTTCCGCGCCATCCAGAAAGCCGCTGAACTGATCGACCTTGACCAGCACAGCGGCGAACATCCGCGCCTGGGGGCCACCGACGTGGTGCCCTTCGTCCCGATTTCAGGCATCAGCCTCGACGAGTGCGTGGCGCTCGCCCGCCATCTCGGCCAGCGTGTTGGCGAAGAACTGGATATTCCGGTTTACCTGTATGAATACGCCGCGCTCAAACCAGAGCGGACCGGGCTGGAAACCATCCGCAAAGGCCAGTATGAAGCCATCAAACAGGAAATCGGTATCAAGCCAGAGCGTGACCCCGATTACGGGCCAAAGAAACTCCCCAAAGCCGGGGCCGTTGTGATCGGCGCGCGCGATCCGTTGATCGCCTTCAACGTCTACCTGACCAGCGACGATGTTTCCGTGGCCGAAAAAATCGCCCGGGCCGTGCGCCACTCCTCCGGCGGGCTGCGTTTTGTCAAAGGCATGGGCATCCTGGTCGATGGCCGCGCCCAGGTTTCGATGAATCTGACCAACTTCCGCAAAACGCCCGTGGCGCGCGTGGTCGAATTCGTCCGGCGCGAGGCCGCCCGCTACGGAACCGCCATCCACCACACCGAATTGGTCGGCCTGATCCCGCAGGAAGCCCTGGTCGATGCCGCCGTCTGGTACACCCAGCTCGACCAGTTCGAGAAAACCCAAATTTTAGAAAACCGCTTGCAGGGCCACCCGCAGCCGGACGACACCCAATTTGCAACCTTCCTGGAGGATGTCGCCGCCGGAACAGCCGCCCCCGGCGGCGGCTCTGCCGCGGCCTACGCCGGGGCGCTCGGCGCAGGACTGGCGGCCATGATGGCGCGCCTGACGGTTGGCAAGAAAAAATATACCGAAGTCGAACCGGAAATGATGAAACTGCTCGATCAGGCCGAAAGCCTGCGCGCCGATCTGACCAAAGCCATCCACGAAGACGCCGCCGCTTTTGAGACCGTATTGCAAGCCTTCCGGCTTCCCAAGACGACCCCCGCCGAAGAAGCCACCCGTGAAAGCGCCATCGAACAAGCCACCTTCCACGCCAGCGAAGTGCCGCTCCAGGCCGCCCGCAAAGCCCTGCAAGTGATGGAAATTTGCACGCGCGCGGCTGCAATTGGCAACCTGAATGCCATCAGCGATGCCGCCAGCGGGGCCACCATGGCCAAAGCCGCCCTGACAGCCGCCGGGTATAACGTGCGCATCAACGTCCACGGGCTGCACCGCAAAGACCTGGGTGCGCCGCTCCTGTTTGAGCTTGAATCGCTCGAAGCCCGGGCGGCCCAGGTGGAGAAAGAACTGGTCAGCATCCTCAATGAGCGCGGCGGTTTTGGAATCCCATAAGGAATCGGCAAGCCCTAACCCAGACAAGCCGGAAAAGAAAACCTTTAAACACGAAGGTCACGACGGACACAAAGGAAATATGGTTTTCTCAAAGTCGCTTGACTGTTGGGTACAAATATGGCTTGTCATTGCTTCACCCGGCTGAAGAACGCCGGGTGAAGCAATCTCCTATCCTGTGATGGGATTGCCACGCCGCGAAAAAGCTGCGGCTCGCAATGACATTTCCGACTTTGAGAAAGCCATGACAAAGGAAAACCTAAAGATTTTACTTCGTGTTACTTTGTATCCTTTGTGTTTAATTTTCTTGCTTTTTGTGCAAGGATTTAACTTCAAAGTTCCTAAAGGTTTGAAACCTTTAGGGCTTTTTCAATTAAAAATGATGATATTTTCTACGCCCCGGCCATTTCTGGCCCTTCTGCTTTTATTGGCCGCCCTGGCCGCCTGCGCCGCGCCTCAAGCGGCTCTCAGCCCCGATTCCGTTGCAGCAAGCCCGGCCTACCCCCAAACCGCCCCCGCCCCTGAAACGGAAACCGTTTTGGGGCCGCTCAGCGCCCCTCCAACCGAAGCCGTCTCCGCCACCCAAACCGCCACCATCCCACCAGCCACCCAAACGCCCAGGCAGCAGGATTCAGGCTTCGGCTGGTGCGCCGAGGGGCTTGCCACCTGCTTCGACGAGGCTCACAGCTTCCCGCTCACGCGTCCCATCCCCAGCCGGATCGACCCAACCTATCGCTATGCCAGCACCCAAAATGGCGACCGCGAAATCCACCACGGAGTCGAGTTTTACCAGGCTTTCGGGACGCCCGTCCTGGCCGCCGGCCCGGGCCGGGTGGCCTTCGCCGGAGACGATTTGAAAGAAAAAGTCGCGCCCTGGCCCGGCTTCTATGGCAATTACATCGTGCTCGAACATAATTTTGGCGGACAAACTCTTTTCACACTCTACGGCCATCTCTCAAAAATTGACGTGCAGGCCGGTCAGCCCATTGCCACGGGACAAAAGATCGGCGAGGTTGGGGCGAGCGGCTCGGCGATTGGCAGCCACCTCCATTTTGAGACCCGTTCGGGGCAAAATAATTACGCGGCTACCCGCAACCCGGAAGTATGGTTTGCGCCGCTCGAAGGCATGGGCGCGCTCGCCGGGCAGATTTTCGACCCGAACAATCCAAAAGTTAAGGGCGCAGTCCGCATTCAGCGCATGGAAAATGGCAAAATTGCCGATTTCCCGGCCTACCAGTCGCTCGATATTTATCCGCCGCAGCTGGTGGCGGAGAACGGCGAGAATTTTGCGCTGAACGACCTGCCCGCTGGGCAATACCGCCTGACCTATCTTTACGGCGGCCAGGTTTACGAGCATTTTATCGAAATCAGGCCCGCAATTTTAACGTTGCTCCGCATCGTTCTCGATTAAACTTGGGCAGGCCAAGCAGCCCGTATTCATTCACTTATTTCAAGGAGCAATTATATGGGACTCAAACCCGACCACTGGATTCGCAAGATGGCCGTCGAGCAGAAAATGATCGAACCGTTTGTTGAGAACCAGGTCCGCAAAAACGTTATTTCTTACGGAGTATCCTCTTACGGCTACGATTTGCGCGTGGCAAGTGAATTTAAGATTTTCACCAACGTTTTTGGCGCAATCGTCGACCCAAAACACTTTGACCCGAAAAGCATGGTCGATTTTGCGGGTGATGTTTGCATCGTGCCGCCCAATTCTTTTGCCCTGGCGCGTTCGATTGAATATTTCCGGATTCCGCGCAAGGTGCTGACGATCTGCCTCGGCAAATCAACCTACGCCCGCTGTGGAATCATCGTCAACGTGACGCCCTTTGAACCGGAATGGGAAGGCTATGTCACGCTCGAAATCTCGAACACCACCCCGCTCCCGGCCAAAATTTACGCCAACGAGGGCCTGGCGCAAGTCTTGTTCTTTGAAGCGGACGAGGCCTGCGAAACCAGCTACGCCGATAAAAAAGGCAAGTACCAGCACCAGCAGTCGATTGTCCTGCCAAAGTTGTAACGGCGACGCTTGAGGGCGGCCAGGGCCGTCTTCCAAGCGCAAGAGAATCTCATCCAGCGAAACCCCACGCCCTATGGCTTTCTCAAAGTCGCTTAAGACTGTTGGGTACAAATTATGGCATGTCATTGCGAACCCGGCGTTCTTCAGCCGGGTGAAGCAATCTCCTATCCTGTCAGGGGATTGCCACGCCGCGAAAAAACTGCGGCCCGCAATGACATTTCCAACTTTAAGAAAACCCTGACCCGCGCCCCGGCCCACCTTCCATTCTTGCGCCTGATACTGATAAAATACCGCCATGTTTCGACAATGGTCTAACCCCAACTACAAGCGCTTTCCGCGCCAGTTCTGGCTCATGTTCTGGGGCCTGCTGCTCAGCACCAGCGGCGCGAGCATGATCTGGCCTTTCCTGCTGATTTACATCAACGGCAAACTCAACCTGCCGCTGACGACCGTCACCACCCTGATCGCGATCAACGCCATCAGCAGTGTCATCTCCACCTTTTTGGCCGGGGCGTTTGCAGACCGTTTCGGGCGCAAAGGGGTGATGGTCTTCAGCCTTTTTGCCGATGCGATTTTGTTCATCCTCATGCTTCAGGCCAACGACTACCTGAGCTTTGCGATTTTGATGGCCGCCCGCGGATTCTCCAATCCGCTCTATCGGGTCGGGGCCGACGCGATGCTGGCCGACTTGATTCCATCCGAAGACCGCCCGGAAGCCTACGCCCTGATCCGGATGGTCAGCAACCTGGGGGTCGCCATCGGCCCGGCAGTCGGCGGTTTTCTGGCGGCGGCTTCCTACAACCTGGCATTTTACGCCGCCGCGAGCGGAATGGGCATTTATGGCCTGCTGCTGGCCCTGTTTGGGCGCGAAACCCTCCAAAGCAATCAGACCGACGTGGAAAAAACAAGTTCCGGCTGGACCGGCGGCTACGATAAAGTGCTCAAAGACCGGGCCTTTACCCCAATCGTCAGCCTGATGATGTTCGGCTGGGTGACGGCCACCCTGATGTGGATTCTGCTGCCGATCTACGCCAAGACCAACTTCGGCATTCCCGAAAATTTGTACGGCTGGATTCCGACCACCAACGCCCTGCTCGTCGTCAGCCTGCAAGTGCTGATCACGCGCCGGACGCGCAACTACGAAACCCGGCGCATGATGTCGCTCGGCATGTTGTTTTATGCCGCGGCCAACGGCCTGGTGGCGCTCGCAACCGGCTTCTGGGGCTTTTGGTTTGCCATGCTGGTAATGACCCTCGGCGAGTTAATCATCGTGCCCACTTCCAGCACCTATGTCGCCAACATCGCCCCGCCCAACATGCGCGGACGCTACATGAGCATCTACGGCCTAACCTGGTCGTTTGGTCAGATGGTCGGCCCGGTCTTGGGCGGCTTCCTCAACGACAACTTCGGCCCAATTTACATCTGGATCGGCGGTTTGACGATTGGCCTGATCAGCGCCTTCGGGCTTTACCTGCTCTCACGGCGAACCTTAAAGCGTCAATTGGCCGAAACTTAAACGGCTTATCGTTTCCCCACTTATTTTCGTTTCTTCTTAATGCGCTGGCGGCCCCGGCGCATTAGTTTTTCTATCCCGGCCGCCAGCGGTTCGGCGGGCAGCCCGGCCACGAGCGCCCATTCAGGCTTTGCGTCTCGTTTTAAGACTTCGTTGGCCGCCGCAATCCCGGTCACAACCGCCCGCTCAAGAAAAAACGACGGCGAAGGATGGCGCACCCAGTCTCCGGCGCAGAACAGCCCCGGCCAGGGTGTAAGCGTCCCCAGGTGGCGCTCCGCCGGGCCAACCGCGGGCAGGGTATGCGTTTCATCGTTGCGCTGCAAATGCTGCCCAAGCCGCGCGCCGCGCAGTTCAGGCCAAACGCTGTTCACTTCCTGCAAAATCTGGGCCAAAAGCAGCGCATCAGGCTGGGCCAGGACAGCGGGCGGGCCGTAAATATGGATTTCCAACGCGCTGCCGCCGGTTTCACGACCCCAGCGCCGGTATCGGTTGTAAATTTGGTCGAGCCAGAAAAAATTATGCCCGCTAAAATCGCCGCTAAACATGCCGGCTTCTGTCCCCCGTTGGGGTTTGGCCGAGAACCAAAACCGAATCACGGCATTCGACGTGGAGCGCGGGAAAAACAGGCCCGCTTCGGCTTCGTCAGAAATGGGAGGCAGGCCGCAGGCCAGCGGAGCAAGCAGGGATTGGGCCGCTTTGGACTCTACCGCCAAAATGAGTTGATCTGCCGCAAAAACCTGGCCGCCGCTCTGGACAGCCCAGCCCTGCGCTTCAACCCTCAGCCTGTCTACCGGGGTGTTGAGGCGAATCTCACCTCCCAGCGCCTGGATGCGCGCCGCCAGCGGTTCCGTGACGGAGGCCCCGCCTTCCTCTGGAAGATAGCTAAAGACCCAGGCATCGCGCCGCAGCAGGGTGTAAAAACGCAAAAAGGCGAGAAAGCCCGAAAGCGGAACTTCCTGCGGGTCTGCCGAGAGCGCGTTGCGCGCCAAACCCTCGAACATGGCCCTTAACGCCGGAGACCAGTTACGGGTCAGCCCGCCCAGGGTCAGGCCGGCCAGCGGTTGATTCTCTACAAGCGGATCCACCCCGAGCGCAAAGACCAATCCCGCCCAAACGTGGAAAAGATGGAGCCAATCCCGGATGTCGAGCGCCCATAAAAAGCGCGGGTTCAGAAACAGGTTGAGATAATGAAACGGAGCCGGGATAAAACTGCGCCGGATGCTTTTGCCGATGTAAGCCAGGTTGGTAAAGCCGTGATGGCGGTAAATCCAGGTTTCGTCGTTGGCCGGCACCAGCACCGGGCGCAGGTTATTGCGCGCCAGCATCGCGTTGAAGTTGCGGTACGGCGACCAGATGCCGTGCACACCATGCTCCAGCCGGAAGGTTGCGCCGTTTATGCTGATCTCTTCGCCGCCCGCCAGCCGCCCGCCCACCCGTTCAGCAGATTCGAGCACGAGCGGTTTCAGGCCGCGTTCGGCCAGGTGCAGGGCGGCGGTCAGCCCGGCCAGCCCCGCACCGATGATGATTGTTTGCACTCTTTCAGCCATGCGATGGCGTCTCCGGGCGAACCGATTCGCAAACCAGTTTTCTCGCTGACCTGGGGATCGTCAAGAAAGTGTTTGCGGTTATGGGTAACAAGAAAATCGACGTTCTTGAAGAGATTCAAATCAGTTTGTTCGCAGATACTTCCACAAAATCGCTGCCATCAGCCCCAGATAGCCAAAAATGACGGTGGTGATATGAAAGGCAAAGCGCCATTCAGGGCTGGGAATGCCGAACTGGCCCAACAAAACCAGGGCAAGATAAATCAAAGCATAGCGCAAGATAAAAATTTGCAGGGAGCGTTTTTCGAGCAGAAAGATGAGCGGGACAAGCGCCAGGCAGGCCCAATAGGCAAACATCCCAACCTGGCTGGCCTGTGGGTTGCCCCAGGGCGAGTTGCCAATCATAAACCACTCCACCATCAGACCACAGAAGCCAAACAAACCCGTGTAAAACAGGATAAATTTTGGCCGATTGCGCAGGGTGGTCAGCAAAACGCGCGTGATGACGAAAACCGCGCCCAGGTAGAGCGCGTTAAACGCCAAAGAACCGACGAAATTATCACGGTCATTGCGCAGAAAAACCGAAAACTGCCATTCGCCAATGGCAGCCGTTAACAGGCCGAGCAGGATGAATTGTAAAAATAGAATCATCGCAGTTTCATTACCAGTAAAATTTAAGCGGCCAGCGAAGCGCATAAAACCTGGAAATTGCCGCGCAGCTGATAAGACCCCACGCAAGCCGGGATCAGCGCCGAATCAAATTTTGCGAGGGTCAAAAGGCCGTCTTCGGTCTGCAATTGGGCCACGCCGTCGATTACCGTCAGGGCATGGAAGCTCTCGCCGCGCGTATCGCGCGTCTGCGGCAGGCTCAGCCGCTCCAGTTGGAAGTAATCGCAGCTGACAAGGTCCTCCTGTTGGCTGTCGAAGCGCTGAATCTGCCCGCGGGCATGCGGATTGCTGACCGCCAGCGATTTTTCGATGTGTAACTCGCGCCCGCCAGTCCGCGGACGATTCCAGTCGAAGACGCGATAGGTCAGATCTGAAGTCTGCTGAACTTCGTAAGCCAGCAGGCCCGGCCCAAGCGCGTGAATGGTGCCAGCCGGCATAAAAACTGTGTCGCCGGTCTGAACCGGGTGATACTCCACCAAATCCAGAATTTTCTCGCCGGCCCGAATCGCATCCGCCAGAGCCGCGGGCGTTGTGTTTGGCTTGAGGCCCGCAATCAGCTCTGAATCGGGCGCAGCACCCAGGATGTACCAGGCTTCGGTCTTGCCCATGAAGCCGGGGCCTTCCAACTCGCACGCCAGGCGGTCATCCGGGTGGACTTGGAGCGAGAGCCAGCGCGCGCAATCCAGCAGCTTAATCAGCAGCGGAAAACGTTCCTGCCGGGCGCGCGTTCCCAAAATTTCGCTGGCGTGGTCTTCCAGCAGTTCAGCCAGGCTGCGGCCTGCGAACGGCCCGCCAACAATTCGATTATGCTCATAAATCGCCCAAACTTCGGCAATCGGGAGATCCGCGGGCGTGTCTGCACCCGCCAGGGCTTGCAAGGCGCGGCCGCCCCAAACATAGTTGCGGAGGGTCGCTTCCAGAATCAAAGGGGCAATCTTCATAGCTATCCGTCCAGATGATAGGTGTGATAAGCGTTCAGGCAGGGGTTTCCCCAGGCAATGTGCATTTCCCGCGCGGTCAGGTCGATCACGAGCGCGTTGATCGTCTTTTCACGGTCAAGCGCGTCCTCGCGATCGACTGCGTGGCTGCAAATCGAATTGGAAAAATTGACATGATCTTTCTGAATGCTCTGCAACGATTGGAGGGTGTGCTGGTGTTCCTGGCGCAGCAAGCGCGAGGCGCGGTAATAGCGGACTCGCGAAGCAACCAACGAATCCGGGTCTTTTTCCATTTCGTGCATTTTTGGGGCAAGGTAATGGTTGGTATGCACCATGTAACCATCGTGGGCGTGCAGCATGTCAAATTGCTGCGCAGAAACCTCCACCGAGTAAATCTCGCCGCTTTCATGGACAATCAGGTGGTTATAGCCCGCGGCGCGGTGCGGCAAAATTGCCCAGCGAATCGCGGCATCTGGCTTTCTGGCAGCCAGGACGGCCCGCCCAATCACCAGGCGCGGAATGCCAATCCGCGAGTCGCTCGGGTAAACCGAATCAATCAACTGGGCAATTCCATCCGCGTTAAAGCCGACATTCGGCAGCAGGCCGCCGTAGTTCATCGCCAGAAAAGGCGGTTCGTCCTCCAGGCTGGCGTGGACGATATAAACATCGTCTTCGTCCTCCGGCACCCAGTCTTCGTTGTGGGCCGCCAAAACATGCCCATTTGCGGTGCGCGTCTCGTTGACCGCCATGCTGGTGCAGCGCGTCAGGTGCAAGGCGTCGGTTGTAACCGCCTCCATCGTATTGAGGGTCACCAGGTCATAGAAATCGACATTGGCCCCCTCGGCCATCCCGCGAATCTCATCCACGTACTGCGGAAAGCGCTCTTCAGAAAAAGGCAAATACTTGCGCGATTGCACTTTGGCCCCATCCCAAGTCAACTCCAGGGTTTCATAGGCTTCAGCCAATAAATTGCGCGCATTTTCAACACTATGAGTAATTTTCCCGCGAAAAGCCTCGCCAATCTGGCGGCCAACCTCGCGGTGTGAACCTGAAACCCTGACCATCGGGACCGGTTCGCGGTGGATCGGGGTCTCATGCGGATCGTTTAACATAAACTTTCTCCCTTGCTGGAATACGCTTGGGATTATAACATTTGAAAAAAATATGGCGAGTCGCTCGCTGGAGCGACTCGCCATGTTCGAGGCATTTTGTTTGCGCTAAGGCGTGTCAACCGGCGGAACGTCCGCCGCCTCAGCCTGGCCCGCCGTTATGGGAGCCGCCTGCGTCCCGAAGCGGGTCAGCGCTACCGCGCCAACGCCCAGGATCGTCAGGAAAAACGGCACCACCCAGCCGACACAGACGATGAAATCTGAGGTACATAAGCCAGAGATCAGGGTCAGCAAAAAAGTTCCTAAAACGGCGCTGGCCGGGAGCGGCAATTCGCGTTTGAACAGGCCCACCAAACGGACGCCCACCTCAGTGCCCAGCGCGATCCAGCCGAAGGCCATCCCCGCGCCCAGCAACACAACGACCACCGCCATCAGCGGAATGGTCAAAATCAGCGTAATCAGCAACAGACTGAACAGCCCGAGGGCCACCATCACCACTACGAACAAAATGTAGGTCAGCAGGCCCATGCCGCTCGTCATCCACGGTTGGCGCAGGGCCGCATCTGAAACCCGGCGGGTCTGTTCGGGCAGGAAGAGCACAATCAGACCGGCCAGCAAGCCATACCCAATCGAGCGCGCCAGGAGCCAAAGAGCATCCCAAAACAGGTCGAACAAGCCAAAATGGGGATTCGAGACAGGCCCAGCCGGGCTATTGCCCGCAGGCCGGTCTGGGCGGGCCGGCGCGCTTGGGTTATCGACCAGCTGCCCGTCGATCCGCGCGCCGTCCATGCGCTGAACTGGGCCGCCCATCGTGACCAGATCTCCATGAATATGGGTATTTTTCTCTAAAAGGATCGGGCCGCCAATGCTGACGACATCGCCTTTGATTTCAGTGTCGAGCGAGAGCGGGCCGCCAATCGTGACCACGGCCCCGCTGACTTGCACGCCCGCTTCAATGGTCGCAGAACCGCCAATCACAACCAGGTCGCCGTAAAAGCTGCTGCCTGATTCGAGCAGGGCAGAGCCGCCAATTACGACCAGCCCGCCGTTCAGCGTTTCGCCATCTTGCAGGACATAACTCGAACCGAGGATGACGCCCCCGTTCTGGGCAGGCAGCGCCAGCCCTTGGGCCTGGACGGCCTGCAAGGGGAACAGGGCCAATATCAGCAGAGCGAGGAGAATAAACACCGGTCTTAACTTATTCATAACAACTCCTATAGCCTTGCGCGGCTGTAGACTTTCTCGTGATTCGGTTTTCTGCGGATTGAAACCAACCATAACGCGCCAAACCCGGCGCTTGCCATCAGGAAAACCAGCCAGGCCGCTGGGGGAATTAGGCCAAAAACAATTCTAGAGAAGACTTCGCTCAGGGTTGCAAAGGCCTGTAAAAGGGAAGAAATAAAGACAACTGCCTCGACCCAGGTCATCAAGAACTGGGCCGGTGAAAGGCTGAGATAAGGCAGGAGCGGGGTTAGCAACCACAAGAGGAGGCCCATGCTGACCAAAGTCAAGAGGCTTAGGCCAATGTAAGTCCTTCTGCGCTGAATTTGGCGCTGGGCTGCCAGACGGCGCTGGAAGCGCAGCGCAAATCCGTTGGCGGGCTGGGCAACCGGCGCGGCCCGCAGGGACAGGTTGGCGCGGGCCAATCCCGCGCATTGCGAGCAGGCTGCCGTATGCCGGCGCAACTCGCGCTGCTGCTGCGGGTCGAGATAATCGTCATTTAACAGCCAGGTTTCAAAGGGCTGGTGTTCCATAGGGCATCCTTTCGAGATGGGGTTCAGGCGCAGCGGCCTCCAGGCGGCGGGCGACTTCGCGCCGGGCGCGATGCAGGCGGCTTTTTACCGCAGGAACAGTGAGACGCAGGCTTTCAGCAATTTCAATTTCTGAAAAATCATACCAATAACGTAAGACAAGCGCGGCCCGGTCAGTTGGGTTAAGTTTTTGCAAGACCAATTGCAGGGCCTGTTGTTCTTCGCGCCGTTCGGCTTCGCGTTCGGGGTTGACGGCCGTCACATCTGCGAATTCCAGCGGGCGGTCATCGTCATCGCCTTCTTCGTCGATCGAGATCAGGCCAAATTTGCGGCGGCGCAGACGGTCGATGCAATAATGAGCCGCAATCGACAAAAGCCAGGTCGGGAAGGAGCGCTGGCGGTCGAATCGGCCAATGTTCTGATAGGCGCGCAGGAAACTCTCTTGCGCGGCATCTTCAGCCAGTTCAGGCTCGCCCAACATGCGGTAGCACAGGTTATAGACTGGGGATTGATACTGCTCCACCAGTTGGGTAAATGCCTCGTCATTGCCTTGTTGCGCCTGAACGATCCAGGTTTTTTCTTCGTTCACGGGTACTCCTGTCGGTTGTTGTAGTATACGCAGGCTCCATCGAGAAGTTGCGGGTCAAAGCGCTAATGCCAAAACTGGGGCAGGTATTCCTGATAGGCGCTCAGATAATCATCCAAAACGGCCTGGGCAAGATCCAGATCGCGGATAACGGGGTCGAGCAGCAGGCATTGCAGGGCCTTTTGACGATTGCCTTCCAGCACAGAATCGACACACAGCTGCGAAACAGTGGTTTCGCGGCGCAGCAGTTCGGCCACGCCGGCGGGCAGGGTTGCCACCGTCAGCGCGTGCGGGCCGGCCCCATCGACAAAGACTGGGGTTTCGACGGCTGCTCCGAGCGGCAGGTTTGCAATTTGTCCGGTATTCGGCAGAATGGCGGCCGGGTGATAGTGCCGGCCAGCCCCGGCAATGTTTTCGATCATTTCGAGAGCCCCTTCGCTGTCAGTTTCACGCAATGAATCCACTTGCAGGTGTCCAGAAGCCATGTCTTCCAGGCGGTCGAGGCTGAAGCTGCGCAGGGCGTCGAAGGTATCCCAGTCATAGAGCTGCAGGTTGTATTTGTCCCAGGGCTGGCTGGTGGGGTCGCTCATCCAGGGCAGGTACTCGCACAAATGGGAATCGCCGGGGACGGGGAACAAGCCGAAAGCGTTGAAGACGCGCCTCGTCAGCGGTTCAAAATTCGGGTCGTGGGCCGCGTAGCGTTCCCGAAAAAGCGGATAAAGGTCCTCGCCCGTTTCCCGGTCGTGGATGGAAAGAATCCAGGTGAAATGATTTAATCCGGCGGCGCGCAGGCTAACGCGCGGCAGAGTCTGGCGGATGACCTGTTCGCGCAGCGGGTGCAGCATGATTTCAGCGTTCATGCTGGTGATGCCTTCGGGAATGCTGAGGCCGAGGTCCTGGCCCAAGATCATCCCGACAAAACAATATCCGACATAGACCTGGTGACACAAGCCGATCGCGCGGATGCGGCTGTGACGGTTGACCGCGTCGCAAATACGGGTCATCGGGTTGGTGTAGTTAATGAAAAAGGCTTGCGGGCAGGCTGTTTCCATGTCGCGGATGATTTCCATGACCGGGCCGAGGTTGCGGGCGGCGTGGGCAAACCCGCCAGGGCCGCCATTTTCCGCGTAGGGCTGGCGCAGGCCGTATTTGAGCGGAATTTCCCAGTCTTGCCGCCACAAGTTCTCACGCGCGCCAACTTCGATGGCGCTGACGACAAATTCTGCGCCGGGCAAAGCCTCGCGATGGTGGCTGTGGGCGCTGAGCGTGAAGCCGCAGTCCCATTCGCGATTCAGGCGTTCGGCCAGGCGGCGGACGATGCTCAGCGCTTGCGGGTTGCGATCCACCAGCGCCAGGTGGGAGCCACGCAGGCGCGTTGAGCGCAGCAGGGCCGAAAGAGTATTTTCGCCAAACGAAGCGCTGCCTGCGCCAATCACGGCAATTTTTGTAGGAAGGCTCATGAGTTTCTCCTGAATGGGCTTGGGCAAACGCCGCAAGCAGAAAATATATTGTGCCTCAAGATGGGCCTGGCCGCAAGGGAAAACGGGCATTTTTGGAAGGGTCAAGTAAAAGGGGAACCGCCCGCTAATGAGCAATGCGTCCTTCAACTGCGGGCTGCGCACTTCCTCGATAAGCTCCGGGCGATTCGCTTCTGCCAGGGCTTGACACCTTGCTGAAAAAGCCCGGTCGCAGACGGGGGCTGGCCCACCTTTCAAGCCCCGCAAAGGATTTGACTTATAATAGCGTGGAACTTTCGCCCGGCTCTTGCGTAAAGCCTACTGCGCGTTTTTCCTCAGGCAACCAAACCTATGCCCACCAACCCCATCACCAGCGAAACCTCCCTCAAAAGCAAGCCGCAATTGCGGCTGGCGCTGATTGGCGTTTGGCTGGCAGTCACACTCTATACGTTGACCGTCTATCTGCTGAGTGTGCCGGTTGCATTCTGGGTTCGCGTCAGCGACCCGCAAACTGCGGCGGTCAACCTGAGCGAAGCGCTGTTCACCTCGATTGACCTTGGGCTGGATCTATTCATTGGGGTGGGCTTCATCGCGACGGCCGTCTATCTCTTCACCCGCCGCTCGGA
>JAVEWN010000032.1:0-33202 GCA_034004515.1 Anaerolineales bacterium
CCTTTGGTGACTCTCCCAAGCCGATGTTCGAAAATCCCCCCAAATGCTGGCTCCACAACCAGGGTAACTTCATTACTTCCTTCTTCCCTGAAGGCCTCGAAGCGGGTGTGGACTATGACTTCTTCTACTTCCCCGGCATTGATCCGGCTTATGGCAAACCCGTGCTCGTGGCTGGTGACATCTATGCCATGTTCAACGACCGCCCCGAAGTTCGGGCAGTCATGGAATATTTCACCACCGGCGCATCGGTTGAAGCCTGGGTAAAAGCTGGCGGCGCAATTTCCCCGCACAAAGACTCCAGCCTCGATTGGTACTCCAACTCGGTGGATCGCGGCGTGGCTGAAATCATCCTGAACGCTGACTCGGTCCGCTTTGACGGCTCAGACTTGATGCCGGGCGCTGTTGGCGCTGGCTCGTTCTGGAAGTCGATGACCTCCTACGTCTCTGGCTCGATTGACCTGGATACCGCCCTCAAAGAAATTGACGCTTCCTGGCCGTAAGAGTTGTTCTGAAAGTTGCGCAGGCGTTCTAGCTGCGTAAGGCTGAAAGGAGCAGAGGTGTTTTCTCCTTGCACCTCTGCTCCAGCCTAATTTTGGCTCTTTAAAAAACTCGCGAGATAAGTTCCTGCGCTTTGGTATCCACATGCCCGCACCCAAAGTGCGATCTTTTTCGTCGCATCTCAGAAAACTCTAATTTTTGTAAAAACTCATTCGGAGAGGAGAATTGTATGCAAAATCCTGGTTCCTCCCAAGAAAAAATCGGCCCTTTAGCCTGGATTACGGCTAATCTCAGCCGATTATTAATATCCCTGTTTGTACCGGTCGTTACTTTTCTGGTGCTTTGGCAGGGATTTCTTTTCCTGCGCGACAGCCAGGCCCCCCAGATTGTGATTGTGATCGTCTCAATTATTTGGGGCGTGGGCGGCGTGGCCCTTCTGTTTTACATCTCAAACTACATTATCGAGGGAATGCCTCGCGCCTGGACGTACCGCCTGCAACCGTTCGTCTTTGTCGGCCCGGCCCTGGTGATTTTGGCCTGGTTTCTGGCAATTCCAGCTTTGCGCACCCTGCGGCTTAGTTTTCTGAACGAGACCGGCTTCAAGTTTGCGGGCCTGGACAACTATATTTTTGCGCTGACAGACCGGATCATGGTGGAAGCCTTCCGCAACAACCTGCTCTGGATGATTTTCGGCACCTTCTTCTGCCTGGCATTTGGATTACTGATTGCCGTCCTGGCAGATCGCAGTCCCTACGAAAAAATTTACAAAGCCATCATCTTCATGCCAATGGCGATTTCTTTTGTCGGTGCGGGCGTCATCTGGAAGTTTGTCTACGCCTACAAAGGCGAAGGAGCCGGGATTCAGGAAATCGGCCTGCTGAACGCGATTGTGATGTCCTTTGGGGGCCAATCCCAGGCCTGGCTGCTCAACCCACCCTGGAATAATTTTTTGCTCATTATTATCATGGTCTGGCTGCAAACCGGCTATGCCATGGTAATTTTGTCTTCGGCGATTAAGGGCATCCCCGGCGAACTGCTCGAAGCCGCCCGCGTAGACGGGGCCAATGAATTTGATGTCTTCTTTAAGATGATCATTCCGTCCATTCAAAGCACGCTGATTGCAGTCGGGACAACCATCCTGATCTTCAGCCTGAAACTGTTTGATATTGTGCGGGTTATGACCGGCGGCAATAACGGTACCAACGTGGTTGCCAACGAATTCTACATTCAACAGTTTACTTATGGAAATTCTGGCCGGGCCTCTGCCATCGCCATCATCCTCCTGATTGCGGTTGTGCCGGTCATGATTTACAACCTGCGTGAGTTCAGGGAAAGGAGAGCTTTCTAATGGCCGCAAAATCCGCGAGTTCGCAGAAAAAGCTTTCACGCTTTTTTGTTGAATTGACCCTGATCGTCATCAGCCTGATTTGGATTATCCCCAGCTTTGGGGTTTTAATCACCTCTTTCCGCAACAGCCAGGATATTTTTATATCGGGCTGGTGGACGGTTTTCCCGCACCGGGCCTGGGTCGATGTCAATGAAATTACCTTCGACCAATCGCTCGATGTGGGCCAACCGATCACGATTGGCAACGTGACCGCCTCGTTTGAAGAATTCCGGGCCGGCGTGCAAGATGGCGAGAAAAGATACGTCTGGTTTGGCAATAAACGCACCCGCCTGGTCAAAGTCCAGGAGTTGCAGTGGAAAATTTTCGACACCAACCTGACTCTTCAAAACTATACCAACGTCTTGTCTGGCAAGGAAGTCCGTTTTGTGGATGGCAACGGGGCCGAAATTGTGCGCCAGGGCAATAACCTGAGCGTGGCTTTCCTCAACTCTGTGGCAGTGGCTGTCCCCGCGACAATTATCCCAATTCTGATTGCCGCTTTCGCCGCCTACGGTTTTGCCTGGATGAACTTCCCCGGTCGCAAAACGCTCTTCGTGGGGGTGGTGGCCCTTTTGGTGGTTCCTTTGCAGATCGCGCTGGTACCCATTTTGCAGGATTACACCAGGTTGTCTCTCAACGGAACCTACCTTGCCATGTGGCTGGCCCATACCGGTTTCGGTTTGCCGCTGGCGGTTTACCTGCTCTTCAACTACATTGGCACCTTGCCGCGCGAAACCCTCGAGGCTGCTTTTATTGATGGCGCCTCCCATTTCACGATCTTCATCCGCCTGATTTTGCCGCTCTCGGTTCCGGCTCTGGCTTCCTTTGCCATCTTCCAATTCCTGTGGGTTTGGAATGACTACCTGGTTGCCCTGGTTTTCCTGGGCGATAAGAATCGCGTCATGACCAGCGCCCTGGCGGCCATGGTTGGCGAAAAAGGCCAGGACTGGCATCTCTTGACCTCCGGCGCTTTCCTGAGCATGTTACTGCCGCTGGTGGTCTTCTTTGCCTTGCAGCGTTACTTTGTGCGCGGCCTGATGGCCGGCTCAGTCAAAGGTTAATTTTAACAATGACCAAACTTTCACAGAACAACCCGCGTGGGTTGTGGTATCAACACGCCATTTTCTACGAACTGAATGTGCGCGCCTTCTACGACAGCAACGCCGATGGCTATGGCGACCTGGCTGGCCTGATTGAAAAACTGGACTATCTGCGCGATCTGGGTGTCGATTGCATTTGGTTGATGCCCATCTACCCTTCCCCGCGCCGCGATGATGGCTACGACATTTCAGATTATTGCGACATCGACCCGGTTTTTGGCAGCACAGACGATTTCAAACGGCTGCTCGACGAATCGCACCAGCGTGGAATGCGCGTCATCACTGACCTGGTTTTGAATCACACCTCCGATCAGCATCCCTGGTTCCAGGCCGCCCGGGCCGACCGCAACTCGCCCTACCGCGATTACTACGTCTGGAGCGACACCGACCAGAAATATCAAGAGGCCCGCATCATTTTCACCGACACCGAAACCTCCAACTGGACCTTCGACCCCGTCGCTGGGCAGTATTTCTGGCATCGTTTCTACAATACCCAGCCAGACCTGAACTTTGACAACCCGGCGGTGCAACAGGCCATGCTCGATGTCGCCAAATTCTGGCTCGATCTGGGCATCGACGGTTTCCGGGTCGACGCGCCGCCCTACCTTTTTGAGCGTGAAGGCAGCAGCTGCGAAAATCTGCCTGAAACGCACGCCTACCTCAAGAAATTCCGCGCTTTTGTCGAACAGGTCAACCCCGAAGCCCTTTTGCTGAGCGAAGCCAACCAGTGGCCCGAAGATGTGCGCGAATACTTTGGGAGCGGCGATGAAATGCACATGAATTTCCACTTTCCGCTCATGCCGCGCATCTTCCAGTCGCTGGCCCTGGCAGACCGCGCTCCCCTGCTCGAAATCCTGGCGCGCACCCCCGAACTGCCGCCCAACTGTCAGTGGGCCACCTTTTTGCGCTGCCACGACGAACTGACCCTCGAAATGGTCACGCCCGAAGTGCGGCGCGCCATGTGGGATTTCTACGCCCCCGAAGCGCGGATGCGCCTCAACATGGGCATCCGCCGCCGGCTTGCGCCGCTGCTCAACAACGACCCGGCCCGGATGCGCGTCGCTCACTCCATTTTGCTGACGCTGATCGGCTCGCCAACGCTTTACTACGGCGACGAAATTGGGATGGGCGATAACATCTGGCTCGAAGATCGCAACGGTGTCCGCACGCCCATGCAATGGGATTCCAGCCGCAACGCCGGCTTTTCCAGCGCAGAAAATCTGTATGCCCCACTCATTGCGGACGAAACCTACGGATACCAACGCCTGAACGTGGCCGCCCAGCAAAAAGACCCGGACTCGCTTCTGAACTGGCTTAAGCGGGTCATCGCCACCCGCCGCCTGTACCCCGCCTTCGGAGACGGGACTCTGCGCCTGCTGCCCTGCGACAACCCCGCCATCCTGGCCTATCTCCGTCAAAACGAAACCCAAACCCTGCTGGTTATCAACAATCTTTCAGCCGAATCTCAAACCTTCCGTCTCAACCTGCCCGCCGCCTCCCCTGCCCCCATCCTGGAAGGTTGCTCTGCCTTCACAGACGGTTCTTTCAGCCTGGCGGGTTACGGCTTTCAATGGTATCAGTTGTAGGGCAAGCCAAACGCCCATTTTTAGCAAAAGAAAGGCCACTCCATGTCACCACTCTACGGCGGAATTGAAGCCGGCGGCACAAAATTTGTCTGCGCAATTGGGACAGGCCCGCAAGATATTCGCGCCGAAGTCCGTTTTCAAACCACCCAACCGGCAGAAACCATCCAAAAAGCGGTCAATTTCTTTGAAGAACAGCAGGCCCTG
The DNA here is from genome assembly GCA_034004515.1 of Anaerolineales bacterium. Taxonomy (GTDB): domain Bacteria; phylum Chloroflexota; class Anaerolineae; order Anaerolineales; family Villigracilaceae; genus UBA8950. The sequence continues at coordinate 4,776 of JAVEWN010000032.1, forward strand.
CTCCACCGCTCTCTGACCGCCATCGGAATTGCCGCCTTCGGCCCGCTGGATCCAAATCGCGGTTCTCCGACGTTTGGGCAGATCACCTCCACGCCCAAGCCGGGCTGGCAAAATGCCGACCTGGCCGGAGAAATTCGACGCGCCCTCCAAATGCCGGTCGGTTTCGATACCGATGTCAACGGCGCGGCCCTGGCCGAAGCGCGCTGGGGCACAGCCCAGGGGTTAGACACCTTCCTCTACCTGACCATCGGCACGGGCCTGGGCGGCGGCGGCATGGTCGGCGGCCAGCTGATGCACGGGCTGGTCCACCCCGAAATGGGCCACATCCGCATTCCGCGTGACCCGCAGCGTGATCCCTTCCCCGGGACTTGCCCGTATCATGGGGATTGTCTCGAAGGCCTGGCGGCTGGCCCGGCCATCGAAAAACGCTGGGGGGCGCGCGCTGAAACTCTCCCGCCAGATCATCCCGCCTGGGAACTCGAAGCGCACTACCTGGCCCTGGGGCTGAATAATTTCATCTGCACCCTTTCACCGCAGCGCATCATCCTGGGCGGCGGGGTTATGTCTCAGCCGCAGCTTTTTCCGCTGGTGCGCGCCAAAACGCTTGCCCTGCTGAATGGCTACGTCCAATCGCCCCAGATTCTCGAAAAAATTGACGAGTACATCGTCCCGCCCAGCCTGGGCGCACAGGCCGGGGTCTTGGGGGCCTTTGCGCTTGCCAAAGCTGCCACATAATCGCTGCCCGCATGTATCCACTCGACCTGCCCCTCGAAACACGACGCGCGCTATCCCGGCTTTTGCCGCGCCTCGAAACGCGCTTCAAGCCAAAAATCAAACGTCAGCCGGCAGACTGGCGCGCTTTTCAGACGCGGCTTGAAGCTCATTTTCCGCGCTTGTTTCGGCTTTTGCTGCAACTCTACGGCCAGCGCCATGATTTGTACTATCATCTCGAAGAATTGCTGGGTTTGCTGGCCGAGAGCTGGTTTGAGCGCCGCTCCGAACTCAAGCAGTTGGACGCGCAACGCGAAGAATCGCCGGGCTGGTTTCAATCCAACCAGATGGTCGGCGCGGTCTGTTATGTCGACCTGTTTGCCGGCAGCCTGGCCGGCCTGCGCGAGAAAATCCCTTACTTTCAGGAACTTGGCCTGACCTACCTGCACCTGATGCCGCTTTTTAAAGCCCCGCCGGGCGAAAACGATGGCGGCTATGCCGTCAGCAGTTACCGCGAAGTCAACCCGGCGCTTGGCACAACCGCCGAACTGGCGCAACTGGCGGAAGAATTGCGCCAGGCGGGCATCAGCCTGGTGCTGGATCTGGTTTTCAACCATACCGCCAGCGACCACGAATGGGCCCTGCGCGCCTTGCAAAATGACCCCGAAACCCGTGATTTCTACTACATCTTCCCCGACCGCCAAATGCCGGACGCCTATGAGCGCACCCTGCGCGAAATCTTCCCGGACGAGCACCCCGGCGCATTTTCGCGGCTGCCAAACGATGGCGGCTGGGTCTGGACAACCTTTCACAGCTATCAGTGGGATTTGAACTACGCCAACCCGGCAGTTTTTACGCGAATGAGCGCCGAAATGCTGGCTCTGGCTAACCTGGGTGTTGCGGCCTTGCGCCTGGATGCGGTTGCCTTTATCTGGAAGCAGCTCGGCACTGCCTGCGAGAATCTGCCCGAAGCGCACCTGCTCATCCAGGCTTTTAACGCCGTCGCCCGGATTGCCGCCCCGGGGCTGTTATTCAAATCGGAAGCCATCGTCCACCCGGATGATGTCGTCAAATATATTTCACCCGAAGAGTGCCAGCTTTCCTACAACCCGCTGACCATGGCCCTGCTCTGGAACACGCTCGCCACCCGCCAGGTCAACCTGCTTGAACAGGCTTTGCGCGAACGTTTTAGCATCGACCCGGCTTGCGCCTGGGTCAATTACGTCCGCTGCCACGACGACATAGGCTGGACGTTTTCAGATGACGACGCCGACAAATTCTGGATTAACGGCAGCGATCATCGGCGCTTTCTGAACAATTTTTACACCGGGCGTTTCCCCGGCTCCTTTGCGCGCGGCTTGCCTTTTCAGGAAAACCCAAAAACTGGCGATTGCCGCATTTCTGGAACCTGCGCCTCGCTGGCCGGGCTGGAAAAGGCCCTCGCTCAAGAAACTGAAGCGCAAGTGGAACTCGCCATTCGGCGCATTTTGCTGATTCATGCAATCATTCTGACGGTTGGCGGTATTCCACTGCTCTACCTGGGCGATGAAATCGGCACGCTGAACGACTACGGCTATCGCGATAACCCCGCCAAAGCGGGAGACAGCCGCTGGACGCACCGCCCCGCCACAGACTGGGCCAGGATGGCAGCCCGAAAAGATCCGTCCACGACCGAGGGGCGCGTCTACGGCGGCCTGCGGGCGTTGATCGACCTTCGCAAACGGTATCCCGGCTTCGGGGGGGGCGCAACCGAGGTGCTCTACACCGCCAACGAACATGTCCTGGGTTATATCCGCCAGGCTGAAGGCCAGAAAATCTTTGTCTTTGCAAATTTTAGCGAGCGCGAGCAAACTCTTTCAGAGAATATCTTCAGAGTCTATGGCCCTGGTTATGCTTTCTGTGATTTGTTAAGTCAGAACGAGTTCAGCGGGGCGGCCCTGGTTTTGGCCCCCTACGAAACACTCTTTTTGCTGGCGACAGTTAAGGATGACCCTCGCGCTTAGACATGCCTTTCGTCACGTCCGCCATTGGGCAGGCTGGGATATAATCGCCCGCGATGGGACTGATTCTGGCAGTAGACATTGGTGGAACGCAGATTCGCGCGGCATTATTTGAGCGCGATTCTTTGCAACCGCTGCGGGTCGAACGCGCGCGGACAGAGGCCAATAAAACGGGGGTGTATGACCGGCTTGAGCGGCTGGTGGCTTCGATTTGGCCGGCTGAGGGCGGCGTGGACGCGATTGGGATTGCCTCGCCCGGCCCGCTTGACCCCCATGCCGGCATCATTATTACCACCCCCAATATCAAAGAGTGGCGTAACTTTCCCCTGGCTGAAAAATTGAAGGCCCGTTTTGGCGTGCCGGTCGTGCTCGATAACGATGCCAACCTGGCCTGTTTGGGCGAGTGGAAATTTGGGGCGGGCCAGGGACACCAGGACGTGCTTTTTCTGACGATCAGCACCGGGATTGGGGGCGGGGTGGTTTCAAACGGACGCCTGGTGCAGGGTTATCACGGCCTGGCCGCCGAGCTTGGGCATACCACTGTCTGGCCAGACGGGCCGCTGTGCGGCTGCGGCAAGCGCGGACACATCGAGGCAATTTCTTCGGGGACTGCGATTGCGCGTTATGCGCGTGAGCAGATCGAGGCCGGTCGGCCTTCTTTGTTGGCCGAACGGCCCGCGATTAGCGCCCGCGATGTTTCAGACGCGGCTGCGGCAGGCGATTTGCTCTCGATCGAGACTCTTTCGCGGGCTGGGCGTTACCTGGGGGTGGCGGTCGCCAACTTTCTGGCGGCGTTTGACCCTTCGATTGTCATTTTTGGCGGCGGGGCTTCGAACTGCGGCCCGGCCTTGTTTGACCCTTTCCACGCCAGCTTGCGGGAAAACATTTTCGACCCAACCTACCTCAAAAATCTGACGTTTACCCGCGCGGCGCTTGGCGATGACGCCGGACTTTTGGGCGCCCAGGCTCTGGCGGCAATTGCCGTGCCTGTTTGATACTCTCAAATTCTCAACGTTTATAAGGAGAACCATGCAACCAATGAATCTTCCCGGCCCAAAGGCCAGCGCATTGTTGGAGCGCGATACCAAAGTCATTTCCCATTCGTACCCGCGCGATTATCCTTTTGTGATGGATCATGGCAAAGGATCGTGGTTGTGGGATGTGGACGGCAACCGCTTTCTCGATTTTATGGCAGGAATTGCGGTCAACTCGACCGGGCACTCACACCCGGAGGTGGTCAAGGCGATTCAGGAGCAGGCCGAGAAGTTCTTGCACATTTCTTCCGATTTTTACCATCAGGGCATGGTCGAGATTGCTGAGAAGTTGAATGAGATTGCGCCGATGGAAGAGTCTGCGATGACCTTCCTGACCAATTCGGGCACTGAAGCGGTCGAGACGGCCCTCAAGCTGGCCCGTTTTCATACCGGGCGCACCAATTTCATCGGTTTTACGGGCGGGTTTCATGGCCGCACGATGGGTTCGCTGACCATGACGGCTTCCAAGGCCTTATACCATCGCGGTTTTTATCCGCTGATGAATGGCGTCTTACACGCTCCCTTTCCCAACCCCTACCGTCCCATTTTGGAACGCAAAGCGGGCGAAGATTACGGCGAAACGGTTGTCCGTTATATTGAGGAACAACTTTTCAGACAGATTGTCCCGCCTGAGGAAGTGGCCGGCATTCTGGTCGAGCCGATTCAGGGCGAGGGCGGCTATCTCGTGCCACCGCCAGGGTTTTTCCCGGCGTTGCGCGCGCTCTGCGATAAATACGGCATTTTGCTGATTGCGGATGAAGTCCAGGCCGGGATGGGCCGCACCGGCAGGTGGTGGGCAATTGAGAATTTTGGCGTCGAACCTGATATCTTCACCTCAGCCAAGGGGCTTGCCTCCGGCGCTCCGCTGGGGGCCTGTGTCGCGCGCAGCTCGATCATGACCTGGGAACGCGGCGCACACGGCAATACCTACGGCGGTAACCCGCTGGCCTGCGCAGCCGGCCTTAAGACGATTGAGTTGATTGAACGTGAATACATGCAAAATGCCGCCGAAGTCGGTCAGTATGCCTTGCATGCCCTGACGGAGATGGCCGCGCGCCACCCCTCGATGGGCGAAGTGCGTGGAATTGGGATGATGCTCGGCGTCGAATTTGTGAGTGACAAAACCAGCAAACAACCCGCCGACAAACTGCGGGATGCGGTCGTTCATTATGGCTACGAGCGTGGATTGCTGCTGCTCGGCTGCGCCAAATCGGTCATTCGGATTGCGCCGCCACTTTCGATGTCCGAGGCCGAAATGGATGACGGCCTGAAAATTTTTGAAGAGTCGGTTAGCCTCGCTGAAAAAGCGATGGGAATGTAGACCCGGCCCTTCAGACAGAAACCCGCAATACCCCGGAGACCCTAGAAGCAGTTTTGCTTGGCGGGTCTCTTTTTCATTAACCTTCCTCCAACACCGCTCTTACGTTTCGCTATAAGGCGGGTGATAAAATCAATTATTCGTTTTCCTATTCCACCCATCACTTTCTAACTCTCCCAACCCCAGCCTGCCATGCTTCCAGACTTCCGTGTAAGACAACGTGACTACCTGCTCGAAATTGCCCGCGCCCTGACCCAGGAACTGGATCAGAAGAAGCTCTTGGCGCGCATCTTAAAGATTGCGATTGAGATGCTGGCAGGTCAGGCCGGTTTGATCGCCCTGCGTGACCAGCCTGACGAGGGTTGGCGCGTTGCCACTGCGCACGGCATCCCGCCAGCTTTTTTGCGTTATCTTGAGCCGCTCCTGGCCGAAGACCATGCCGCCGATCTGGATGTAGGCGAGCTTAACCGCATGTTGAAAGAACTGACCTATACCGCCAGCATGGGGCTGCTCAACGGAACCGCCCTGCCGCTCAGCGCGCATGGCCGGGTGATCGGGATCATTTTCATCTTCCGCTCCTATGCCGACCTGTTCTCAGCCAACGACCAACAACTTTTACAGTCGTTTGCCGACCAGGCTGCGATTGCAGTCTATAACGCCCAGCTTTATGGGCAGGTTTCCTACGAAAAACAGCGCCTGGACGCCCTGATCGATTCTGCGGCAGATGGCATCCTGATTTTGCAGCCAGACCATACCATCGAGCGCGTCAACGATTCTTTTGAACGCATGTTCGGCGAACCCGATCAAAAGATTAGCGGCCATAAACACGAAGAGATCGTGCGCTGGGCCAAGAAACCGCAGGGCCAGACCCTCGAAGAAGCGGAATCCGAAGGCTGGCCGCTGACATCGAACGCCCATCTGTATGTCGAAGGCGACCTCGCGCGCAGCCTGCCCTCACCCCTGCCGGTCGGCATCACCTACGCGCCGCTGCTGGCCGCCGATGGCAAACTGCGCAATATTATCGTCACCGTGCGCGACATCACCCATTTCCGCACCGCCGAAGAGATCAAGACCACTTTCATCTCGATTGTCAGCCACGAGCTAAAGACCCCGGTCGCGCTGATCAAAGGCTATGCATCCACCTTGCGCCGCGATGATGCCCGCTGGGAAAAGCACGTCATTCAAGATTCACTGACCGTGATCGAAGAAGAAGCCGACCGTTTGACGCGCATGATCGAAGACCTTTTGGACGCTTCTCGCTTCCAGGTCGGCGGCCTTTCCCTTAACCCAACGGATGTCTCGCTGCCTGGCCTTGCCCGGCGGCTTGCGGAACGCCTGCAAACGCAGAGCAAATCCCACACGCTGGTGGTCGATTTTCCTGAAGGGTTTCCCGTGATTCTGGCGGATGAGAGCCGCATTCAACAGGTCTTGTCGAACCTGATCTCAAACGCCATCAAATATTCCCCTGGCGGCGAAATTCGGATTACGGGTGAAGTCCGCCCGGAGCAGGTGATCGTCATGGTCAGCGACCAGGGCGCGGGGATTGACCCGCGTGACCTGCCCCATATTTTTGATCGCTTCTACCGCGCAGACCAGGCTGTCCGGCACACCAAAGGCGCCGGGCTGGGCCTGTACCTGGCCCGAACCATCGTCGAGGCCCACGGCGGACGCATCTGGGTCGACGCCCAACCCGACCACGGAGCGCGGATTTGTTTTTCGCTGCCCCGCTGACGGGTGGTACAATAAGGCTTCTTTGGCGGGCAATAAACTGTTTCCCTGCCTAAATTATAAGAAATTGGAACTGATAAAACATGCCACAATCTCAAATCTCTTGCCCCCGCTGCCGTCAGATGATTCCGGCCCAGGTTGAACAACTCTTCGACGTTACGGCTGAACCTGCCGCAAAACAACGCCTGTTGGGACGTGTTTCAAATTATGCGCGCTGCCAATTCTGCGGCTTTGAAGGCCCGCTTTCCACCCCGATTGTTTACCACGACAATGAGAAAGAACTTTTGCTGACCTTTTTCCCGTCTGAGTTGGGGCTGCCGGTCAACGAGCAGGAAAAGCTGGTTGGGCCGCTGATTTCTAAAGTGATGGATCGCCTGCCTGCCGAGAAGCGCAAGGGCTACCTGTTGCGTCCGCAGAGCTTCCTGACTTACCAGAGTATGATCGAACGCATCCTTGAAGCCGATGGCGTCACCAAGGAAATGCTCGACAGCCAGCAAAAACGAATCGATTTGATTCAGCACCTCATCCAAACCACTACGCCCGAGGTGCGGGCCGATATGATTAAAGAAAATGCAGCCTTGCTCGATGAAGCCTTCTTTGGGCTGTTCAACCGCCTGGTCGAAGCTGCGATGCAATCCGGCCAACAGCCGACCGCCGAGGCGATGAGCGCCTTGCAGGAAGAGCTGCTCGACGGTTCCGAGTACGGACGTCAACTGAAGGAACAGTTCGAGGAGATTCAGGCCGCGGTTAAGACCTTGCAGGATGTTGGTGAAGGCCTGACCCGCGAGAAACTGCTTGAAATTTTCATCTCCGCCCCAAGCGACGCCCGTTTGAAGGCATTGGTCAGCATGACGCGCAATGGCCTGGATTACTCTTTCTTCCAGGTCCTGACCGAGCGAATCGATAAGGCGACCCCGGACGAACGGGTTGTCCTGGAAGCCTTGCGCGAAAAATTGCTCGATTTGACCAACCAGATGGACAAGGCCCTCGAAGCCCAAATGAAGGCCGCCGATGAGTTTATCGAACAAATCCTGACCGCGCCCGCCATCAGCCAGGTTGTCACGCAAAACCTGGAACAGTTTAACAATGAGGCGATTGCGCAGGTGCTTGAAAGCAAGATGCGCGAGGCCACTCAAAACCAGGACAATCAACGCTTGCAAAAAATCCAGCAAATTGTGATGGTCTTGCAACAGGCCAGCACCCCGCCCGAATTGGAATTGGTGCAAGCCCTGGTCGATGCGCCCGACGAGGCCGCGATGGAGAAAATGTTGGCAGAGAATGAAGCCATGATTAGCGATGAACTGGGCGGTATGATTGGCTCGCTCATGACGCAGATGGAACAGCAGCAACCTGCAAACCCTGAAGCCGCCGCGCTGCTGTCCCGGCTCGAATTGGTCTACCGGATGGTCGTAAAGTATCAGATGAAAAAAAATATGGGCAAATAGCCCGCCTATAAATCAAAAAGAGCGAGGCCGCCTGGGTCTCGCTCTTTTTCGTTAATAGCCTTCTTGTAAAAGTCGTAGTTTGCTTGGAACTGTCCTGCGATCCTTCGACAAGCTCAGGACAGTGCTTCGCTGCCTCGCTTAAGTTATCGCTTTCCTGAGCGGAGGGCGGAGCGCCCTGACTTTATCGAAGGGTTGCGCAGCCCGCAGTCGAAGGATGCTCCGCTCACCTGTGCCGACAGCACTTGCGCCAGCCGGGCATTTTCTACGCCTGGCTGGCCTGTTTCAGGTCTTCGGCTGTCAGGTTGATGGCTTTGGCAAGACCAGCGACGAAACGACCGCTTTCGATTTTGATACGATACATCCGAAAATCTGAAAAGGTGAAGTAGGGGGCCGTCGTAGGGTAGCGTTCCAGATAAAGAGAGCAGGCTTGTTGATAGTCTGAATCGCCACCAGAAATTTTGAAGGCGCGTCCCAACAGCGAGACACGCGATAACTGCTGCGGGTCGCCAGCGCCCTGGTCGGGTTCCATCATCATCAGGCCTATGCTTGGGTCATTATCGATATCGCGGGTGTGCTGCGCCAGACGGCTGATGTGGATGTAGTAGCTGGACAGGTCTGGCGAGGGCGCAATCAAAACCATCGAAACGAGGGGCAGCCCGTTATAGAGGCTGCCGAGCGATGCCTGGCGCGCGCCGCGAATGAGTTTGCTCAATTGTCTGGCAAGCTCCTGATCCATCTCTATTCCTTGGGGATATCGAGCCGCATCCCGTGGCCGCGGACGGTGACGATGTAAGCGTGGGAAGGGTCTATTTCTGCGAGACGGTCGCGCAGACGCCGGATGAGGGCATCCAGGGCCTGGTCGCTGACCCCGGCAGATTGCTCGTCGCCCCAGACGGTGGAGACCAATTCCTGGCGGGTGACAACGCTGCCGCTGTTTTCATACAACTTCCAGAGCAGGTGAAATTGGGAGGCCGAGAGCGGCGGGCTGATTTGTCTGCCCTGGATCCAGGCCTGGCGTGAGCGCATATCAAGAATCAGCCGCCCGTTGCGGGGTGTGGCGGCTTCGAGCGGCATGGTCGCATCTGAGCTGAGGAACATAAATTCCTGGGCGAGGGCGATCTTGAGCAAATCGCCGTCCTGCAAGACCACCGGCGCTTCGAGTGGGCTGTGATTATGGCTGGTGCCATTTTTGCTGCCCAAATCTTCAAAGATGATGCCGGTCGCAGAAGAGGTCAGCCGGGCGTGATAACGTGAGACCTGGCGGTCTGGGATGATAATATCGCAGGTCCGGTCACGGCCAATCATCAGGGTGCGGTCGAGTGCCCAGCGGCTGCCATCGAGCGGGCCGTGCTGGGCAACCAGGACCGGGAATTCTTGTGAGCTGTTATTTTCATCCGACATATTGTGCAGCCTCATATCTATTGATGATACCCAAGATTGGGCAAATAGCAACAATTAAAACTATTCTTCGGTGATGGTCACGCTTTCAAGCACGTCGCCCAAATAATCGGGGAATTCCTGCGGGTCGCGTAAGCGGATGTTCAGCACCGTATCCAATCCGTCCACCACCTGCCCAAAAATGGTGTATCCGCCATTCAAAAATTCCTGCGGCCCAAAGGTAATAAAGAATTGGCTGCCGTTGGTATCGCGCCCGGCGTTGGCCATTGCCAGGACCCCGGCTTTGTCAAAGGTCAGGTCGCTGTCTTCGTTGACAAATTCATAGCCGGGGCCGCCCCCGCCAGTACCGGTCGGGTCGCCGCCCTGGGCCATGAATCCGGGCAGCACGCGATGGAAGGTTGTCCCATCGTAGAACCCTGCGCGGGCCAGAAAGACGAAGCTGTTGACCGTGATCGGCGCTTTTTCGGGGTAGAGTTCAATCACAAACTGGCCGCCCTTTGCCATTTTAAAGGTTGCCAGGTAGCGCTTGGTCTTGTCGATGCTGAGCGCGGGCGGGGCATCATATTGTTTGAATTGGAGCGGTTGCTGGGCTTGTGCGGTTGGGGCGGGAGCCTGCCCAGCTGGTTCTGAAGTCGGGCTGCTGCTGCGCGGACGGAATCCGATCCAGGCGATCAGGGCCAGGACGATTACGAAAAATGCCACTGCTGCAATTTGGGTGTTTTTGGCTTTCATCTCCGCTTTGACGGCCTGGCGTTTGGATATTGTTTTTTTCTCGGTTGCCATATTGTTACTCAATCTCCTGAAATTTTTGAATGATGTTACAGGTCAATCACCATAAAATCTTGCGCCAGCCGGATTGGCCCGCTGAATTTTTTGGCAGCCTCGCCGATCAAATCTCCTGAAGCCAGCCGGCCAGTGGGGTAGTGAATCAGAATTAATTCGCCCACATCCGCGGCGCGGGCCACGTCTGCGGCCTGGCTGGCGGAGGAGTGACCCGGCAGCGGGCCGGTCGCCTCGTGAAACAAAAGATCGACGTTGCGCGCCAGCTCAAAAACCGCCGGGCAGGGTTCGGTGTCACAGGAATAGGCCAGGCTTTTGGCCTGTGGTTTCAGCTCAACCCGCAGCCCAATATTTGGGACAAAGTGTTTCACCGGTGAAGCGTAAATGCGGACTTCCTGATTGTCCATCAAGACCGTCAACGGGTCGGCTGGAATGCGGCAGAAGTTGACCGGGAAGAACTCGGGCCAATCGCCCCAGGAGTATAACCCCATCATCGTTTCAACCCGGTCGAGGGTGTAATGCAGGCCGTAAATGTTGAGCGGGGCAGTGCGCCCCAGCAGCCACAAATTCATTAACAGCAATGGGATTCCGCCGACATGGTCGGGGTGGAAATGAGTCAGGACAATATCGCTGATTTTTCGAAAATCGATGCCTGCCATTTCCAAACGCACCAGCGAATTGCTGGCGCAGTCTACCAGAATGGTATGACTTTTGGTTGCCAACACCAGGTGAGTATTGTCATGCTCGAGGCTCGGAATCGCGTTCGACGATCCCAGGATGGTTAGCTGGGCCATGCACTCCCTGTAACGAAGAAGATTATTTGATGAGATTGTACAACAGAATCGGCGTGAGATTGGCTTCAATCAGGGCCGCAATCACGAGTAGCGGGAAAGCCAACCCAATCGCGATTTGCATCCACTCGGCCAGGGTTTGGATGATGATTTGTCCAATTGATTCGCTCGAATTGGGCGTCACCATCCGCACGCCCATATACAGCGCTGCAGCGCTCACCAAAATGACGGAAGGCAATTCAAAAATTCCGTGCGGCAAAATGCCCATCAGGAAGACATCCACCGCAGAAAGGCCGGCAATTTCGACCGCTCCCAGCACCGCCCCGACCAGCGAAAAATTCAGCCCGTAAATCATAATTCCGCCCACCCCAAACGAAAACATCCCAAAGAACAAAATCAACAACTCAGCCCGCAGGTTATTCAAGAACAACCACGAACTACTGATATTTAAGGATTGCTGGCCTTGTCCATCCAGCAGGAGATCGCGAATTTCGCTGGTTCGTTCTTGCATGCTTTTCTCACTGAGCGGCGCATTTTGAACAGCCTGGTTAACATACAGGAACGCCAGGCTGCTTGCCAGCAGCCCCAGCAAAACTGTGATTAGCAGCGCAACCCGCATGCGTTTGAGCAGCGGGAAGACCTGCCGGCGATACCAGCCCAGGATGCCGCCCAAGTCTTGGCGCAAGGCCAGCCCCGGCGAATATTCCTGGCGCGCCTGGCGCGAGGTCAGCCAGCGCAGCAAGCGCGGGGCCTGGTCTGCGCCGCTGAATCTTTGCCAAAAGTAGACAAACATCCAGCGTAGGTTAAGCATATCGATCTCACGCCCGATCAAGGCCTCGCGCTGAAAATGGGCCAGCCCGAGGCGCACGAGCAGAATTGTAATCAGGACGACCGCCAAAATTGCCAGCCAGAGCACTTCCGTATCCCCCCAGAAAATCAGCGCACTTTCACCCTGAATCAGCAGGCTGACCGGGATGACGATAAACGAAGCCAGCAGGTTCGCCGCGCGCACCGAAGTGGCCTGGGTCGAGATGACAATCGCCGCGCTGACCATCAAAACCGCCTGGACGGCAGTCAATAAAAGCATCTGAATCAGGACATCGAGCGGCGGCCAGGGCAGCGCCTGAATAATCAGCCCGATCAAGTACAGCCCCATGCTGATATAACTGGCGGCCAGCGGCACCAAAGACCCCGCAATCAGCTTGCCCACATACATGTGCCAATCGGCCAGCGGGCTTGAAAGCATCGGCTCGATTGTGCCGCGCTCCTTTTCGCCCACAAAGGCCTCCAGGGCCACGATTAGCGAAACCGTAACCGGGAAAAAGCCAACCACCATCAAGAAAAACGGCACAATGCGCGCCGCAACCAGGTCGGCCCCATACTGGTTGACAAACCCAACCGATTGGAAAGCCGCAAAATTCATCAAATATGGGAAAAACAGCACCAAAATAATCATCGGCACCAGAATACGCCAATCGCGCATCTGATCGGTCAACTCGCGCCGCGCCACCAGCCAGGTCAGGCGAAGATCTTCTCGTTTCATAACGCACCTTCCGTCGCCATGCGCATGGCTTTCAGATAAACCTGCTCCAAGCTGCGCGAAACCTGCTGAAGCGTTACCACCGGCGCATTTTGGCGGATTAAGTCTTTGACCAGGACCGGATTCGTCAAATTGGGGTCTTCGGCCTCATACCTGAATCCCGTTTCGGAGACGTGCGTCACGCGCAGCCCGGGAATTGCCTCCAGTCCATTCGGCGTCCACCTCCCCGACAACTTGACCTCGTACTCTGGCGTTCCCAAAATCTGATGGCGCAGTTCATTGAGCGAACCTTGCAGCAAAATTCGTCCGCGGTAGATGATGGCGATCTTATCGGCCAGCATCTCAGCCTCGATCAGGTTGTGGGTGCAGATGATGATCGAGCGCTGCGAAGATTTTAGCCGTGAGATTTCCTCGCGCACCAACTGCGCCGATTCCGGGTCCATGGCCGAGGTCGGCTCATCGAGCAGCAGCACCGGCGGTTCGTGAATCAGGGCCCGTGCCAGGGCCAGTTTTTGACGCATGCCCTTGGAATATTCGCCGGTGCGCCGCTTGGCCGCTTCGGCCAGGCCAAAATAGGTCAGAAGTTCGTCGATCCGTTTTTGGCGGCGGGGCTTATCCAAGCCGTAAACTTCGCCGAAGAACTCCAGATATTCGAGGGCCGTCATGCGCGTATACAGACCGTGCATTTCGGTTAAAACGCCGACCGAGGCCCGCACCTCGGCCGGTTTTTGGATGACATCGTAGTGGTTGACGCGCGCCCAGCCGCGGGTTGGCATAAGGATGGAGGTCAACATGCGGACTGTGGTGGTTTTGCCTGCACCGTTCTGGCCGAGCAAGGCCAATACCTGGCCGGGCAAAACATTGATGTTGATACCTTCCACGGCCTTAAATTTGTCAAAATGCTTGGTAAGGTCTTCTGCTTCTATCATTTTTCACCTTTAATCCCCGGGGTCGTTTTAAAACATTATCCGGCTGAATTCTTTCTACTATACCGCTGAATAAGCCGGGCATAGATTCCAAAAAAGTCGATTTGCATTTTAATAGACAGCTTGCACAAACCGTAAGGAGTAACAGCGATTCGTCTTATGCGTGCAAGCTGGCAAAGGGCGCAAGTGTTCGCTCTAATCCGCTGGTTTTTGATAACGCCCGCTTATTTGGGAAGTTTCTTGCGGTAAGACAATTTTTCGCAGATGAAACCATCCCTGATCTGGAAAATATCGACGCCGCGCATCTGTTTCTTTTGCCCGCCTGAATCTGTTTGCTCATATTTCCAGCGTAGGATGCAGCGCAGTCCCATCCCGAAAATCTCTTCGATCTCGATCTGGATTTCAGGCGCTTCTCGCAGCAAGCCCTGCCAAAGTTGGGCAATGGCGGGCTTGCCCGTGTAAACCCGGCCCTCAGGGTCTTCGATCACGCAATCCTGGCTGATCAGTTGCAGCATCCCGTCCAGGTCGTGGCGGTTGCAGGCCTGGGTAAAGGCCAAAACGATGCGGACAGCCGATTCAATCTTTGCCATGCGGGCTGGGGCCATCAAAATCCTTTCGCGCGGGTTGAAAGAAAAGACCTCTTGCGCGTCTCTCTCGCGTTAAGAGTATCACTTTGAGACGCAGGCCCTGCCTGCGCCAGTGCCGCCGGCACAGATGAGCGTAGTCGAAGGGAGCGGAGCGTTCTTGAGAGTCGTCGCAGGCTGATTTGCAGGAAAATGTCCTTCGACTGCGGCCCGCAGAAGCGCGCGGGCCTGCGCTCAGGACGAAGTGGATAGAACATTTGATGATCTATAAATTTTGACGCTGTTTTTGACGCCAGATCAAAGTTCCCGCGGCCAGAATCGCCACAATCGCCATGAAGGTCTGGTTGGCGTTGATTCCGCCCAGCATCGAGGCGTCCAGGCGCAGGAAATCGAGCAGGAAACGGCCAATCGGGTACGTCACGAGATAAGTCAGGAACAGGTCGCCGGGGCTGAGGCGGTCGCCGAAGCGGCGCGAAAGCCAGAGCAGAAAAATCAGGTTGCCTAAATTCCAGAGCGATTCGTACAGGAAAAGCGGATGATAAGTGGCGTATTCCGCAAACCCGCTGACGCGTTTTTCTGGCGCGATGGTGATCGCCCAGGGCAGGTTGGTGGGCGCTCCGTAGAGTTCCTGGTTAATGAAGTTGCCCCAGCGCCCGATGGCCTGTCCGAGGGCCAGGGAGGGCGCGGCGATGTCGGCCCATTCTGCGAAGGACAGTTTGCGCTTGCGGGTGAAGAAGTACATCGCAATCGCCCCGCCGATGACCGCGCCGGGAATGCCCAGGCCGCCCTGCCAGATGGCGATCAAGTCGAGCGGATGGGTAAGGTAATAAGCGCTAGTTAGGCCGGCTGCAATCGCGGAAGGCGGCGGGGTGAATACGTGCCACAAACGCGCCCCAATCACGCCGCCTATAACCAGCCAAATTAGCAGGTCCCAGACGATTTCAGGGTCGTGGCCTTGTTCTTTGGCGCGCCAGGCGGCCAACATCCCGCCCAAAACCACGCCGAACATGATGATGATGCCGTAAAAATGGACTGTCCAACCGAAAATATCAAAACCTTCAGGCATGGCTGACCTTATCCCCGCGCCTGACGGCGCACTTTCCAAATCCGCTGTAAGGCGGTCACATTGGCCAGGACGGCTATAATCCAGATGGCGAGAATGTGCAGGTTGAAGAGCAGCAAAGGCGCGATCACCAGATATCGCTCAACGCGCGTCAGGATGCCAGTATTGGCGTCAAAGTGGAGCGAGTCTGCGCGCGCCTTCGTGTAGGAAACCAAAACCGACCCGGCAGCGGCGATGTAACAACCCATGACGGACAGCCAGTCGCCTTGCTGGGTAAAGTAAAAGGTTAGCCCGCCCAGGATGAAGAGTTCTGAATAGCGGTCTGTGACCGAATCGACGAATGCGCCAAAGTCCGAGGCTTCGCCGCGCAGGCGGGCCATCGTGCCGTCCAGCGCGTCGAAGGGGCCGCCAATCAGTACCAACATGCCGCCCCACAACATTTGTCCCTGCGAGAGCAGGTAAGCCGCGCCGACATTCATCAGCAGCCCTAAAATGGTCATGGTGTTGGGGGCGATTTTCAAGCGGTTAAGAAAAGCGGCTATCGGGTCGAGAATTCCTTTGAACCAGATGCGCATGTAATCTGTAAAGCTCTTCTTTTTTTCTTGCGCGACATTATCCATACAGAGAAAAATCCTTTTTATTGGCGTTGCGTTTATTGATCAAGATAGTCATCCTCTTCACGGTCTATCAGCACTTCGCGTTCTTTGCCGCCGCCCTGCGAGGGGCCGACGACGCCCATCTCTTCCAACTGGTCGAGCAGGCGCGCGGCGCGCGGGTAGCCAATCCGCAGACGGCGTTGGATGAGGGATGCGCTGGCGCGCTGCGATTGACGCACGATCTCTACGGCCTGGTTGACGAGCGCATCGTCGCTGTCTTCGTCTGGCTCCTGCAAAATACTTTCCCAGGGTGGAGTGGTTGGGGGGCTGCCGGCCATTTTTTGCCAGAAGGCGATAATCCGCTCGATTTCCTGGTCGGTGACGTAAACGCCCTGGGCCCGGGTGGGGCTGCCGACTTCGGGATTGAGAAAGAGCATGTCGCCCCGCCCAAGCAGGGTTTCAGCCCCAGGCGTATCGAGGATGACCCGGCTGTCAATGCCGGATGCAACTGAAAAGGCCAGCCGGGCCGGAAAGTTGGCCTTGATTAAGCCGGTTACGACATCGGTGCTGGGGCGCTGGGTGGCAACCACCAGGTGGATGCCGGTAGCGCGCGCCATTTGCGCCAGGCGGACGAGGTTGTGCTCGGTCTGGTCGGGAGCGGACATCATCAGGTCGGCCAGTTCGTCGACGAAGACAACGATCCGCGGCAGGGGCTGTCCGTCTTTGCGGGCCTGCATTTTTTTGTTGAAGGCGCTCAGATCGCGGACGTGTGCGCCTTCCAGCAGGCGGTAGCGGTGTTCCATTTCCACCACCACCCAGCGCAAAACGCCCATAATGCGGTTCACATCGGTTTCGACTTTGCCATACAGGTGCGGCAGGCCATTAAACCGAATCAGTTCAACCATTTTGGCATCGACCATGACGATCCGCAGGTCTTCTGGCGAGTTGTTCATTGCCAGGCAGGCCGCCAGGGCCGTGACACAGACCGATTTGCCGGTGCCGGTGGCGCCGGCAATCAGCAGGTGCGGCATTCGTCCCAGGTCGACGACCAGCGGCTGGCCTGAAACATCCCGTCCGAGGGCCATCCCGAGCGGCGGGCCGACCTTGTTGAATTGGTCGCTTTCGAGGATCGAGCGCAGGCGCACGGTGGAGGAGCGCGAGTTGGGCACTTCGATGCCGACGTAAGACTTTCCCGGGACGGGAGCTTCAATCCGTAGGCGTTGGGCCGAGAGCGCCAGGGCCAGGTCTCTTTGCAGGGCGGCGATTTGGGCGACGCGCACTTTGAGCAGGTGCGGGTCGTCTTCGCTGGAGCCGGGCTTTTTGATGAAGCCCGGTTGGACGGCAAACTGGGTGACGGTTGGCCCAATTCGGAAGCCGATCACCCGGGCCGGGATGCCGAATTCGTCGAGAGTTTTTTCGATCAAACCGGCAGTCTGGTTGATGTGACGTTCGTCCGGGCGGTTGCTTTGCTCGCCGAAGAGCAGGTTAAGCGGCGGCAGTTCGTCGCTGCGCGGCAGGGGTTCGCTGGGTTTGTCGTCTTGGGTTTGAGAGACTTTAAAATTCTTGCGGAATTGAGCGGGTAAGGGTGGAGTCGCTTTCTTTGCTGGAGCAGGCCGGGCGGAGTCGGCTTTGGCTGCTTCGGCGGGGTCAGGGCCGGGGATGGCCTCGAAGTCTTCCGGCGGGGAGGCGGGGATTTCGCCCGATATTTTCCACAAAAGATTTTCGAGGCGCACCAGCAGGCCAAGCCCTAAAAATGCGCTGATCAGGAAAATAAGCACGAGCAGCAGATCGCGCAGGAGCGAATCGCCAACGGTCATTTTGAAAAGTTCGGCCAGAGCCCAGCCGATGTAACCGCCATCCAGCCCCAATTGGGCGCGTTGAACATCGTAGCCGCCGAACATGGAAAGGACGGCCAGCCCAAAGAAGGCAGCGATTTCAAGCAGGACGATCCGGCCCCAGTCCAGGCGCGCTTCGGGGTGTTGGCGTTTGCGCAGCAGCAGAATGCCCGCGATTGCCAGCGTTACGACGACCAGGCCGCTGCCATAGCCCATTGCGCGCAGCAGGATGTTGCTCCACGGGTCGATCAGAGCGCCCTGGGTGGCTTCGGTCAGGCCGAGCAGGGTCAGGATCGCCAGGGTTAGCAGCAATACGCCGCCAATATCGGCTGCGTAGCGTCCAAAATGGGTTTGGGTGGCTTGCAGCCAGTCTAAAAGATCGCGGCGCGCGGCCGGGGGCTGCTGCGCGGGCTTTTTTTCGCGCGGCATTAATTGTTTTCCAGTTGCATGCTCAGGCCGAGCCGCTGGTTTGCGGGTTCAATGTGCAAAATGCGAACCTGGATGGTTTGGCCGGCTTGAAAGCTATTGCGGATGAGTGCGCCTTCGGGCAGGTCCATTTCGGAAGCGTGGACCAGGCCTTCCAGTCCTTCTTCCAAACGGGCAAAGGCCCCAAAAGAGACGACGCTGGTGATGGTGGCTGGGACGATGTCGTTGACTGCAAAGCGTTGGCTGGCCGATTCCCAGGGGTTGGCTTGCAGGCGTTTCAGGCTGAGGGCGATTCGGCAGCGTTCTGGCAGAATGTCGAGCACCTGAACTTGTGTGCGTTGCCCAAGCTCTAAGATGTGCGAGGGGTGGATGACGCGCCCCCAGGATAATTCTGAGATGTGAATCAGGCCCTCGACCCCGCCCAGGTCGATGAATACGCCGAAGTCGGTCACGTTTGTGACTTCTCCGCTGACGATTTGGCCTATTTGCAGGTTGGTGAAGATCTGGGTGCGGGTTCCGGCGTCGGCCCGGGCAGCGCGTTCTGAGAAGACGATCCGGCCTTCTTCGGGGACGCATTCGATGACTTTCAGCCGAATCTTTTTGCCGACGAATTTTGCGAGGAAAGATTCGCGCTGCGGTTCTACTTCGCAGGTCATTTCGACCAGGTGCGAGTAGGGCACGAATCCGTGGAGGCGCTCGCCCGCGACCAGCAATCCGCCGCGATTGTAGCCGCTGACGGAGAGGGCTACGATCTGGTCTTGTTTGTAGATGCCCATGGCGTAGTCCCAATCGGGCGGGGCGGGCTGTTCGCTTTCTTCCGGCGGGCGTTTGTCGAGCGTTTGGGCGGGCTGCCCGGATTCGGTGTTGGCCCGGCTGCGAAGGTGGGTAAAACGTTCTTCATCGGCCAGGACTGATTCCCACCAACTTTCATCCGGTTCAATCAGTTGTTCGTTTTTCGGGGCGTTTTGCGTTGCGACTACCATTAACTTTGAGAACCTCCTTCCCTTTACTGTGTTTCTGAGTGGTTATCCATTTCAAGAATCGATTTTGCAACCGCTTCAACGGCCACCCGTTGTTTGCGGTAAAGATCAGCTTCAGACATAGCCAGGCGGGCAGCGACTTCGCGCACCTTGCGGCCCTCGATAAACTTCAGGTCGAGGATGTTGTATAAGATCCACTCGCTGGTGAAGCGCCGTTCGCCTTCAGGTCGGACTCGTTCGACGGCCTGTTTCAGGATCGAGCGCAAGGCGTTGGGCATATTGCCAGCATGTTCCTCGCGCGCGGTTTCCTGGACGACGCGCAAACTCATCAGCGGCGAATCGGTCAGCTTGGGGCCGCCCCAGTAATGGTTGAGGGCTTCGCGCACCCAATCGGCCATGTCGGTTTCGAGGGGAAGTTCTTCAGAAAGCAGGTTGGTTTTCGTATCGTAACGGCTCATGGCGCGCATACGCTGTAATAATTCGGCCTGTGGCTCCAGGTCTTCCAGGCTGCGCAAGACGCGCTGCTGCAGCTGGCGGTCTTCGAGGCCGAGCGCGGCTCGTTCGGCCAGGCGCCAAAGGGCCTCCAACTGGTCTGATTCGATCTCTGCGCTGTTGTCGAGGCGGGCTACGCCCAGCAGGCCCAGCAAGGTCGGTTCTGCGTCCAGGTCGAGTTGGTCGCTGCGGCGTTGGCGCAAAGGCAAAATCCAGAGGTCGTTCCAGAGATATTCGCGGCGGCTACTCTTGTTTTCGATTAGTTTGAGAGCCTGAGGCAGGTTTTCGCGCTCGACGAAGGGTCGTCCAGCGCTGATCAAGAGCGAAAGCTGCCCGCCGTCCAGCGCGGCGATAAAGGCGGAGGGCGATTGCATGTGGTCGCGCACAGCGGCCAGAATCGATTCGAGAAATTGGCGCAGGTCGCTTGGGGTCAGCAGGCGTTCTTCGATATTTTGCAGCAGGGTCAATTCGGCCCGGTCGCGCCCAAAAAAGAGGGCCCTTTCCCAGAAAGGGGCGACCACGGTGATCAGGTGTTCGGTTAGCAGGATGGTCGCAACCGTCAGCACTGGGACGCCGGCGTTGTATTCGACGCCGAAGATACCTCCGGCGCGCCGGACGATGGTCATGACGGCCAGGGTGATAGAGGCGGTCACTGGCCCGCGCATGATCCACTTGAACAGGCGGCTTTTTACGACCCGATCCGGCCAGGAGACGCCAAAAAAAGCGACAGCGTAGGCCATGGTAACAATTAATGCCCCAACCCCAAAGTTGATGACCGTCGAACTGGTCCAAAATATGAACGGGTGTTGGGCGGCAATATTGGAGCTGAAAAGCAAGTAAGGGTAGGAGCCTAAGGCCGGGGCGGTTGCGCCGGCCATCAGGTACAACATCCGCCGCCGGCCTGAACGGGTCAGCATCCGCTGGTAGGCGCGGATGAAGTTAACCCCGGCCAGGAGCATGATGGCCAGGTAGTAAATTGTAAAGATGTCTGTCCAGAGGGTGCGCTGCAGGTGCGGCGCGGGCAGTTGGTTCGTGACCAGATCGCCGACCAGCAGTCCCAGGCCGAGCAGGACTGCGAATCCAACCGAAATCAAATACATGGCGCGCACAGCCCAGCGCCGCCGTCCGCGCGAGGGCCGCCCGGCGGTCACAAGCAGGGCGTCTGAAAGGTGCAGGTAAGCCGGGGGCAGGAAGATGATCCCGATCCATTGCAGGCGCAGGAAAAGCTCGACCATGTCCAGCGTTTGGACCGCGCTTTGGATGGCTTCAGCCGTAAAGATGACTACGACCGAGGCCATGATGACCGCAAAAGAGCGCGCAACCCGATCGCGCAGGTTAAAGGTCAGCGCGTAAATTAAAAGCGAAAAAGCCGTAATGGCTATACCGGCTGTTAGGATTTGGTTGAGTGTTGTGATCCCCACCAGGATACCAATGGACCAACCGCTAAACATTCTTACCTTCCAAATACCGATGAATGAGCTTGCAAACTTCCAAATAAAAGTTAAATAGGCCGGGAAAAGAACAAAGCAATATCACGCGTGGAATAATAAATGTCATTATAACCGCAGAATTCAAAGCCAAGTTTATAAAACATGCGAATGGCCGGGTAATTTTTGGATTGAGTCTCGATGATAGTACGCCGCAGGCCTTTTTGGGCGCCCCAGGCCTGGGCCGCAGCAATCAGTTTGCGGGCGATGCCGTTTCGGCGCAGATCCCGGGCGACGACCACATCGGTAATCCAGACTCCGTGCGGAATCATCTGGTCGCTAAAGCGGATATAGCCGATGGCTTCGTTCTTGAGCATGGCCGTCAACATGGGGCTGGTATGCCAGATGTCAGACAGTTCGGCAGCCGGGCGGGGATGGTCGATCTGGACGCTGCGCGGCAGGCGCACCTCGCGAAAGATGGCATCCACCTGACCGGGTTCACGTCGCAAATCCAACTGCCAGACGTATTCGCTCTGAATCGTATGGTCAATCTTCCCCAAGCGGGCCAGATCGGTGGAGATGGTGTTGCGGATTTGTAGTTCGCTCATGGCTGAGAAGGTTTACGGTTCGAGAACCCGAACCGGGATGGTGCAAGCGGGGAGTGGTTCATTTTTGCCGTCGGTTACCACCAGGCGGATTTCATAATCTCCGGGAACCAGGCTGCTGGTATCCCACGAGCCAAGCTCAGCCTCTATCACCACCTCGCGTCCCGCGGCAATCGTGACCCAGGTATCGCTGCCCATTTGACGGTATTCGTATTTGTAAAATCCGAAGTTTTCGACATTTGCTGTGCCGAGCAGGCTGACCCGCCCGCTGATTTCCTGGCGCGGCTCGAGGGAAGTGATGATGATCTGGCCTGGCGTACAATCGCTGTTGGCGGGCGGGTTAAAAAGAATGTCTGCGGTGGGGGTTTCGAGCGCGCCAGCGCTTGCTTGCAGGTCGTTTCTGAGCAAGTCTGGGGTGGAGGTAAAGGCCAGGGTGATTGAAGGCAGGTAAGGCACGATAAAAGTCACCAGGCAAAACTGGCTGAGCACAACCATCAAAAGCAGGATCAGAACCGCACTGCGCGTGCGTAAACGCTGGTAGGCGATTTCTTTTTCAAGCCCAAAAACGGCTTTGCGCCATTCATCCCAAGACAACCAGGCCGCCCGAATAGCAAAGATTGCGCCCAGCCCCAGCAGAATGTAAATAGGGGTTTCGTAGCGAACCAGGTAACGAAAAAGGGCATCCATGCGAAAAGCTTAAATAGCACGCAAGACAGAACGGACGATTTTTGTCAGTTTTGGAACGATGACCGTGCCGGCTTCGAGGACTTCTTCGTGGGTGGTGAGGGTGTTGCCGTCCAGGTTGGCTTTGTTGCTGATCCCAGAAATGCCGAGAACGCGTGTGCCGCCGTGGCGGGCCACCGTTACCTCTGGCACAGTCGACATGCCGACTGCGTCTGCGCCGGCCATGCGCAGGAAGCGCAGATCTGCGGGGGTTTCAAAGGAGGGCCCGCTCAAGCCGGCGTAAACCCCTTCCCGGAGGGGAATCTCGTTTTCTTGGGCCGCCTGGCGGGCCAGGTTGCCCAGGGCGCGGTCGTAGGCCTGGCTCATATCTGGGAAGCGCGGGCCAAATTCTTCCATGTTCGGCCCAATCAGCGGATTAAAACCCGCCATGCCGACAAAATTCAGATGATCGGTGATCAGCATCAGGTCACCGGGCGCGAAATCGGGGTTAATCGCTCCGGCGGCATTGGTCACAATCAGGATTTCAACGCCCAGTCTTTGCATCACCCGCACCGGGAGTGTCATTTCGGACATGGAAATGCCTTCGTAAAAGTGGACGCGTCCTTGCATGACCAGCACCGCCTGACCCTCGAGGCTGCCGACAACCAGCTGCCCGGCGTGGCCGAAAACAGTCGAGGCCGGCCAGTGCGGCAGGTTGCCATACGGGATGATCTCAGGGTTGGGGATTGAGTCGGCCAGGCTGCCCAGGCCTGAGCCAAGAATCATGCCGATCCGTGGCTGGATTTTAATGCGGGCGCGGATTGTGTTTGCAACTTCGTCTATTTGCTCAAGTGTAAGGAAAGGTTGATTCATTTTTTCACCATTATTTTTTATAATTTTTTCTTCCCACCCGCAGGTTTTTTTGATTATAACCGACAAGCCAATTGCGGGCAGGCTCTCTCGCATGGCTTTCTCAAAGTCGGAAATGTCATTGCTTCACCCGGCGTTCTTCAGCCGGGTGAAGCAATGACATGCCATATTTGTACCCAACAGTCTAAGCGACTTTGAGAAAACCATAGGCCCTCTCGCGTTGAGAATTGCGTTCTGGGCCGGGCTGGCCGGGTAACTTTTTAACGTGCGCAATCCCCACAAATTGCCGGCAGCGCATAAGCAATTTTTTGGATGCGCTCACGCGCTGAGTTTTTATGTGTTCCGAGGTGGGAGATTGGCAGCCCTCAGCGGCCAAGCGTGGCAATCAGGCTGATTAAAATCAACAATACCGCAGCACTCAGCAGGATGCTCTCAGGCGGGGCAAACAGCAATTCAACTGTAGTTGCGCGGCGGGTGCGCATCATGGGGCGCGGCGGAAGTTCTTTTGTGCCGAAAAGGTATTGCCGAAAAACTTCAACCGTATCCGGTCTTTGGGCGGGGTGCAGTTCCATCGCCCAAAGAATTGCTCTTTCGGTGCGCAGCGAAATTTGGGGGTTGACCTGGCGGGCCGGGGTCAGGACATTTGGATTAAGGAAGCGTTGGCGCGCGTCCACTGGCGGCTGGCCGGTTAGCAGGTGATAAAGAGTGGCCCCAAAGGCATAAATATCAGAGCGGATGTCGGTGTGGCT
Source organism: Anaerolineales bacterium (assembly GCA_034004515.1). Classification (GTDB taxonomy): domain Bacteria; phylum Chloroflexota; class Anaerolineae; order Anaerolineales; family Villigracilaceae; genus UBA8950. The sequence goes on from JAVEWN010000032.1 coordinate 28,737, forward strand.
CTCTGAGCCGCCGTATTGCTCAAGCGGCGTATATAAGACTGTTCCTTGGCCCTGGATGATGGTAATGGTTTCTTCATCGGGCGAAAGCACTTTTACCAGACCAAAATCGACCAGTTTGAGCAAGCCGTCTGGGGTAATTTTCAGGTTGGAGGGTTTAATATCACGGTGAACCAGCGGCGGGGTTTGGCGGTGGAGGTAGGTTAAGGCGTCACAGAGTTGGGCGGCCCAATCGAGCACATCGCCTTCATCCAAAAAAGTATTTTTTTGACGGGCCTCCAGCATCAGCGTCCGCAGGTCTTTTCCCGGCACATAATCCATCACCAGGTAATCGCGTTCTTGGACCGAGAAGAAGTCAGAAACTTTGGGCAGGTTGGGGTGATCGAGGCGCGCAAGGACAGTCGCCTCGCGCAAGAATTGATCGCGGGCTTCGCTCAGAATTTTTTGGGGCAGGCTGCGGTCGTGTTCGACTTCTTTAAGCGCACAACGTCTTCCGGCCAGCACGCGATCATCGGCAAGGTAGATGTTTCCCATCCCTCCCTGACCAATGCGCTCACGGATGGTGTAGCGCTCAAACAGCACCTCCCCCGCTTTGAGCGGGATTGGCATTTTTGGGGGTTCTCCATTACGGCGCGCGTTGGATTTCGGCGTGTTTGGCGCGCACTTTGTTATTATACTTCTCTTGCTTCAATTCTTGAGCCGCCCTTGCAATAAAAATAAAGGCAATCGCTGCTCATTTTGAGACGCAGCCCCTGCCTGCGCCAGTGCCGCCGGTACAGGTGAGCACAGTCGCAGGGCCGATCTGTGAAATTATTTTTTAACATCTATGGCACTTTTGCGAGCTGTCTATTACAAAAATAAAACAAAAGCAAATCAACTTTGTCGCTTTTCTCAACAAGGTTCATTTGCTGGTTGTAGAGATTATAATCTGTGCCATGCGTTGGCCTGAGCGAATCCTAGCAACAATTTTTATCATTTTGCTCTTCCTGCTGTTGGCAGGCGCTTCACCGCGTCCGCTGACAGCCAACCGTCAGGTTCACTTGCTGGCCTGGCCGAACTCTTTTGACGATGTTACCTGGACGCTGAATGCGGTCTGGAGCAAAATGGGCCAATCGGCACTGGCCAGCCCGCGCTATTTTGACGAGGCCGCCCAGGTGCGCAGCGTGCGCGAGTATCTGCGCTTGATGGATGAAATTCAACGCCTTGAGAACGACCTCCGCACGATTTATGCCGACCCGGCCAATGCGGACCCGTATGCCGCCTCGCGCCAGCAGCGCTCGCAAGTCGAAGCGTTGAAACGCCAGATTCAAGCGCTGGCCCCCCTGGCCGAAGCCAGCCTGGAGATGCAGGTGACTGAAATGCTGACAGAACTGGGCCTGACCCTTGCCGGTCAGCCGATGCCCTGGGTGCTTTTCCAGATCACCCCGCTGCCGCAAAACCTGGTTGTCTCGCGGCGTGACAAGATCGAACAAAAAACCAGCTATTTGCTCGACCCCAACCTGAGCATTGAACAGGCTGAAGCAGTTGAGGCCCTGGTGGATGAACGGATGCAGGCTTCCTCGCTCGTGGTGCCGGTCGGCGGGATCGCCTACTACCCGACGATGGTCATGCGCACGACAGCCTTATCCTGGCTCTCAGATACGATTTCCCACGAGTGGATTCACGTTTACCTGGCTTATCAGCCGCTTGGTTGGAATTACAGCACCAGCCCTGAATTGCGCACGATGAACGAGACAACCGCCTCGATTGCCGGAAACGAGATTGGGCGCAGGCTGATGGAGCGTTACTACCCCGAAATGCTGCACCGCTACGAATCGACCCGCCAACTGGCTGCCCTTGAAAATGGCCCAATCGGCCCTGGCACATTTCCGCCGCCCTTTGACTTTCGCAAGGAGATGCACAAAACCCGCATTCACGCGGATGAGTTGCTGGCCGATGGCAAAATTGCCGAAGCTGAATCGTACCTTGAAACGCGCCGGCAGATATTTTGGGCGCGTGGCTATACCATTCGCAAGCTAAACCAGGCTTACTTTGCTTTTTACGGGGCCTACGCCGATCTCCCTGGCGGCGCGGCAGGCGAAGACCCGGTCGGCCCGGCCGTGCGCGAGTTGCGCGCACGCAGCCTCAGCCTGAAAGATTTCCTCGATCAGATCGCCCGGATGGATTCTTTCGCGCAGCTGCAAGCCGCTTTGAAAGAATAACCTCGAAAACCAGGAAAAAATGAAAATACTATTACACGCTGGCATAAATAGGGCTTTGGTACAGGTAAGACAACCCCAATCAGGAGAAGTCAGAAGTGCCAATAGAAAGCGGAATATGAAGGGTCAATTGTGCAGGGGTGCGGTAATCTTTCACTACAATCAAACTCAGGATTACAAAGAATGATCAAATTTATCAAAAACCTTGGCTGGCCCAAAATTGTATTATTTGTTTTCGGGGCTTTTTTGTTTTCATGGGCTGAAAAAGAAGATATTACCTTTTTTCTTTTTTCAGGGAAAAGCTTTGAGGGTCGCGCGGTACTCTTTCAGATTTTGCTGATTGGCGTATACACCCTGTTTTTTGCACTGCTTTTCTTTTTATTAATCTCTCTGCTGGAAAAACTTTTTGTTTATTGGCATCGTGTAGATTGGCCGGGCATAGATGCAAGGCTACCGGTGTATTATAAAAATGTTGTTGTGTTTTCGGTCATTGCCTTGTTATTGGTTTATCCACTTAAGTATATGGTCGGTTTTCTCTCCTTTCCATACCCGCTTGAGTACCGAGAGGCGGCGGTTGTATCTCCGGCCATTGCCCTTGCAAACGGGATCAATCTTTACAGTTTCGAGAATTTTCCGGAGCACATTTATTTATATGGCATTTTATACCCACTGACGCTGTCTCCTTTTGTCAACCTCGGCGACCATCCGATACTGATTGCCAGGGCGTATAACGTTTTCTTTTTGGTGGCGTTTTTAAGTCTTTCCTTTTGGATTTTTCGAAAGCGGAACGCATCTGCCACTTCAGCATTGGTTGGAGTCTTGATCTTGCTGAATTCAATCTGTTACATCTGGACAATAAATGGTGCCCGCCCGGATGCTCCGGCGTTGTTTTTTTCATTTCTAGGTTTTTATTTTTTGTTGAATCGGAAATTTGATGACCTTGGTATCTTTTTGTGCGCGCTTTCATGCGTGATCAGCTTTTATTTCAAACAATACCTGTTCTTTTCAGCCTTGGTGGTCGCAGTCTTCCTTTTTCTTTTTGTCTCAAAACAAAAAGCCTATTTATTTGTTGCGGCTGTCGCTGCGCTGGGATTGACTTCTTTCATTGCGATCAGAAGTTTTTTTCCGCTTTATTACGAGTATTCCATTTTGCATCACATCGTCATATCGGCAACGAGTATTAATACCTCTCATATGGAAGAGCAGACCAGCACTTTTCTTGGTTATTATTGGGCGATTTTTTTGCTCTACTTTTTCTATCTGTATAAAAGGGCTTTAGCCTTAGATTTAAGCCGATTAAAAAAAATTCGTTTGTCTCCGATTCAGCCTAAGGAACCTTTTATTCGCTATGCTTCGGTGGAACTATTTGATATCGGTATTATTTTTGCAATTGTCACTTTAACTTTCTGGTTGGGAAACCATGGCGGAAATACTTATACTTATTATGGCGAATTGTTGCTGCCGTTTTTGCTCTATTTCACCATTCCTAAGATCGACGAGTTATTCAAGTTCGACTTGCATCGCGTTTTGATTCAAGTGTTCATTTTGGCATTCTGTGTTTTTCCGTTTCGGCTAAATTATGAGCAGGACCATTCCTCCTGGAAGGAGTCTTTCGCGCTTCTTTCACAATATGCTGCGCAATGTGAAAATATTTATGATGAGTCGCCCCTGGCTGCTGTGTATAAAATTGAGAATAAGATCTCGCCGGTCTATAATAACGGCCAGATCGAGTATGCCGAGACTGCCATTCCAGATAGGACGACAATCTTTGGGCGACTTTCGAAAGCCCCCGACGAATACTTGAGCCAACAATTGTTCAAGTGGAACGCAGGGATTGAGAACAATATTAAGAATCAAGAATTTGATTGCATCTTTTCAGATGATAAACAGCAGATCGAGAATTACACAGAAGTGATGAAAATCCCATCTTTATTGGGCTGGACGATCTATGTGCGAGTTCCCCTGGAGCCATAAAATAAAAAAGCGTTGGCTCTTGCTCGGACTTCCCCGAGGTCCCGGCTCAACCTTCTGTTGGGCGGGAAGGGGTATTTGACCGTAGAGGTCTCGGCGGAGTCAGGAAGGCTTGGAATGGTGTAATATATAATGCGAACCGGGCAAGGCAAAACCACTCGATGATTTTTACGGTAAAGACGGTATATCGGCGAATTCCAATCTACTCTGCTGCAAAAGAACTGTAATGGGATTGAGCAGAAGATTACGTCTATGTCTGCGTAAGGAATATCATCCCGTGACATTCAGGAGTTGCAGACC
>JAVEWN010000033.1:0-33130 GCA_034004515.1 Anaerolineales bacterium
CCGCGCCACATAGTAAGATAAAGTGAGAAACAGATAATTCGGCAAATTTAAGCATCTTGGGCTTCGCGGGATGGCATTTCGTCTTTTGAACTTCCCCAGATGTTGCCCCGCTTTTGAGCTTCGCGCGGGATAGCATCCCGCGCCACATAGTAGGATAAAGTGAGAAACAGAAATTTGGCAAATTTAAGCATCTTGGGCTTCGCGGAATGGCATTTCGTCTTTTGAACTTCCCCAGATGTTACCCGTCTTTTGGGCTTCGCGCAGGATAGCATCCCGCGCCACATAGTAGGATAAAGTGAGAAACAGATGACCCATCAACCTTACGATACCATTATCATCGGCGCGGGCAGCGTCGGCACACCTTTGGCCTGGCAGTTGGCCGAGGCCGGACAAAAAGTCCTCGTTCTGGATCAATTTGCCAGCGCCGGACAAGGCTCGAACAAGGAAGCCATTGGCGGCATTCGCGCCACCCACTCAGACCCGGCCAAAATCCAGATCGGCCTGAAAAGCCTCGAAATTTTCTCCAACTGGAAAGAAACCCACGGCGACGACCTCGGCTGGGAGCAGGGTGGATACTCTTTTGTGGCTTACCACGCGCGCGAGGAGCAAATTCTCAAAGAATTGCTCGTCACCCAGAAACGGTTCGGGCTGGATGTTGACTGGTACGACGCCTCGGCCTTGCTTGAAATCATCCCTTCCCTTAACCCGGATGGCCTAATTGGCGGAACCTTCTCCCCGGGTGATGGCAGCGCCTCGCCGATGTTGTCGGTTCTGGCTTTCGAGCGGCGCGCAAAATCTCTGGGTGCGGATTTTCATTACAATGAAACGGTCACGGCTATCGAGTGCGACAATGGGCGCGTAAGCGGCGTCAAAACAGATCAGGGCGCGTACCAGACCGCGCTGGTGGTCAATGCGGCTGGGCCGTGGGCCAAGCAAGTTGCCGCCCTGGCGGGAGTCGAGCTGCCGGTCGAGCCAGATTCGCACGAGGGTGGCATTACCGAACCGGTCGCCCAATTCTTAGGCCCGATGGTGGTCGACATCCACCCGACCGAGGATTCGGCCAATTATTACTTCTACCAACACCATACCGGTCAGATCATTTTCTGTATCACGCCCAACCCGCCGATCGTGGGCATGGATCGGCGTGAAACATCCGTTTTTCTGCCGCAGGTTGCCAAACGCATGATCGGAATCATGCCGCGCTTGAAAAATATCAAAGTTCGCCGCACCTGGCGCGGACTGTACCCGATGACTCCGGATGGCGCGCCGATTGTCGGCGAAGTGGAAGGGCTGCCGGGCTACCTGAACGCGGTCGGTATGTGCGGCCAGGGTTACATGCTCGGCCCTGGTTTGGCCGTCTATCTCCGCCAGTGGATTACAGGCCAGGGCGTAGAAGAAGCCCGGCGCGTGCTGGCCCCACTCAGTTTGTACCGTGATTTCGGCAAAAAGGAAACGCTGAAGTAAGCCCCGGTTTTCGACAACTACAATTACCCATCCGCGACAACTAGCAATGCCCACCAAGCGGGCATTGGAAGCGGTTAAACTCTTCTGAACGAAGGAGAGCCCATGACCGCGACCAACGCCCAGGTAAGGCTAATCCCGTGCAGTGACCGGGACCATTATGAGAGAACGAAGCAATGGCAAGACCCAGGAACAAGCGGCAGTCAAAGCCAATCTGCGCAGCCGCAAAACGGTGCAGAAGTACGAACAATTGGGACAACTACCAAGTGAACTAAAAACAGCCCGGGATTACCGCACCCGGCCCGACCCGTTTGAAGAAGACGGTGTCAAGCCTGGCTTGACGAAACCAGCCAATAGCCCGGAAAACACCGGGAAGCGGAATCGCTAAACCATGCTGGAAAAATTTGGAAGACGCAGCTACCCCCGCCAATGATTATGACACTGTCCACTGTTGGGAAGTACTGCGCTCAGATTCCGGCTGGCAAACCGACTTCCGGGAGTGGCTCGTTCGTCCAAGACGGGTGGAGCTAATCCACTTTCGGAGGAGTCAAGCAAAAACCTGCGGTCTGGTGACGCGCGGGTCATCGAAACTACCACCAATGGCTGTGAAATTTACAACATCATCCCGCTACTGGTCAATTGGATTGGGGTTGTCTGCCAGCTGACGACCTGCCCCGACAGGACGCTCTGCGTCGATCCAATCCCTGGGGCCACAAAAGCGGACGATGATTTGTCAGAACACCATCCGCTTTATTAATCCTTTTTTTGCTAGGAAGGCTGCCCGCTGTTTAGGATATTTTTCAGGTTGTTTGCAGACCAAAGCGGAACACCAATTTGAATAGCAAATTGAAGGGGGATGCAAAGGATGCCTATAAAAACAGCAAGTAAAAGGGAAATGGTAATTGCGGCCACTACATCATAGATTATCCACAAGATTAGGCGCAGTATGCCGTCATTGGTTCGCCCGGTATACAGATACCCAAGCCCCAATATTCCAAAAAAGCCGCCGACAAGTTCAATAAGAAATGCGGTATTGACATCTTTAGCTGGCTGCAAGGCTGGGCTTATTTTGCCAGAGGCGAGGCAGCCGCGGCAAATTAACTTTCCTTGCATTTCTACGGCACATTCCCGGCAGAGCGGTCTACCGCAAGATGTGCAAGTTCCAATCGCTTCATTTTCGGGGTGAACATAGCAATTCATTGGTGCATTCCTCCTGGGAGTGGGTTACAAAAGTTAGTAAGAGCCTTGTTGGACTATCGAAAGTATAAAGGTGCCAATTAAAATCATCACGTAACATGCTATTAAAACGCCATAGATGATTGTAAATACTATCCCTAATATTTTCCCCAGATTTGCAAATTGAGACCCTTCTTGTTCAGGATTCTCAGCAATTTGTTTTTGGGCGATGACTCCCAATATCCAGGCAGGAATCGAGAAAAACAAACCGCCACATAGCCCCAGGATGCCTAATATCAGGCTAACAAGTGCGATTGGATTGTTGGGTTTACTGGGCTGAGTTTGAATCGGGTTTGCGCCTCCGCTGGAAAGACACTGTTGGCAAAGGATTTTTCCGGCAACGTTAACCGAACAGCTCTCACATATTGCTTTGCCACAAGATGTACAAGTGGCAATCGCTTCAGTTTCAGGATGATAGTAACATTTCATCTTTCTCTCCTTTTGGTTGATTCCCTCATAAAAAGGGGCGGCCCAACGCCTTGCGAGATTAGAACATGCCTGGCTGCCTGGCGGCGCTTCAGATAGGTAAATTATACTCCCTACCCGCCCGGTCTGGCGGCTGGACTATGCCTTGATAGCGCGAGTTGGTCAAATCGATTTATGAATAACGGGACAACTTGCATAAGCGTCCTCCCAAACCCGGCCTGCGCGCGGGCCGCTGGCACAGATAAGCCGAGCGTCCTTCGGCTGCAGACCGCTGCAATTAAACTACGACTTTTGCAAAAAGTCTGACAGCAGTGCGGGGAGGAAAAGCCCGTTCTGAAAGCAAAAACCTTGCTGAATTGAGCCGGCCTGAGTTGAGCGGGGAACGGCTCTCCGAAGAAAAAAATTCCGCGTGTTGGGCGCTGTACCGCCGATTTGCGCAATCGTCCGCGAGGGGGTTTGAGTGCCGCAGGCGGAAAAGCAGCCATAAATTTTGCATTCACAATTTATGGCTGAAAGTACCCAAAATCTATGGTGGTGAAGGTTGTAATCTGATATACTCACCCAGAGAGCATTCCTGATTGAGTGAGCGGCTATGACCCAGGCAAAACCACATCACACCGGTACATTTTCGCCCGAAATGGCCCTGTTGGGGCAGTTGTACGGGGCGCCTGCCCATGGATATGACCTGCACCGCAAGGTGGTGGCCGAGTTGGGCCAGGTCTGGCATCTCAGCCAGAGCCAGGCTTATTCGATTTTGCACAGGCTTGAAGCGCGCGGCGATCTTTCAGTGCAGGAAATCTCTCAGGAAAAACTGCCAGCGCGTCAGCTGCTGCGCATCACCGATCAGGGCCGGGCGCGCTTCCTTGCATGGCTGGAAGCGCTCAGCGGCGGCAGTACCCGCGCCATCCGAATAGAATTTATCACCCGGCTCTATTTTCTTAACCAGTATTTTCCCAAAAAAATCGGCCTGGCTTTTGAGCAGCAGCGCGCCGACACCAAAAATCACATTGGGCGGCTTGAGAAATTCTGCGCTGAATTACCTGCTGACAAAACATACAGCCGCATCAGCCTGAATTTGCGCTTAAAACAATTGAAAACTGTTCTGGAATGGCTGGAGGAGAGCCGGCAGCTTTTTGAATAGACCGCTTACCTCAGGGCTATAGACATTAAGAGTATCATTTTGAGACGCAGGCTCTGCCTGGGCCAGTACCGCCGGCACAAGCAAATGGAGCGTCCTTCAACAGCGGACTGCGCTTCGCCCTGCGCTCAGGACAGTGACGCTTTATCCAAAAAGCGAAGCTGCGACTTTTGCAAGAAATCTAATGATCCTTTTTTGAATCGCTTTAGAAGTTCCATTTTCGCGCCAGGCTTGGCAATCAGGAGAAATTGTGATGCGTAATAAAATCCTATCATTTTTGCTGTTTTTCGTTCTGTTGACGGGCGCAGCCTGTTCACCACAAGTTGCCCCAACCGCGGTCGCCTCCACCGCTCCGCCCGCGACCCAAGCGGCGACGGTCGCCCCCGAGCCGCGTCGTCTGCGGGTGCTGGCGGCGGCTTCCCTGACTGAATCATTGACGGAGTTGGGGCAGCTCTTCGAGAGCCAGAATCCGGGGGTCACAGTTTCGTTTCAGTTTGCTGATTCGGAGCAGTTGGCCGGCCAGCTTGAGCAGGGCCAAGCGGCGGATGTTTTCGCCAGCGCCAGCAAGAAATACATGGATGCCGCGGTTGCCGCCGGCCGGGTGATCAAGTACGATCCCAAGACTTTCGTCAGCAACCGTTTGGTGGTGATCTTTCCCAAAGACAACCCTGCCGGCTTGCAGGAGCTAAAAGACCTGGCCCAGGCCGGCCTCAAGCTCAATCTGGTCGATTCGTCGCTGCCGGTTGGGCAATCTGCGCTCGATTTTCTCGAGAAGGCCAGCAAGGACGAGCAGTTTGGGGCCGGCTTCTCGGCGGAGGTCCTCCAGAACGTGATCGCTTACGAGAACGACGCGCAGGCCGTGGTCACGAAAGTTTCTTCAGGCGAAGCGCAGGCCGGCATCGTTTATGTTTCAGATCTTCGCGCGGACGTGGCCCAGAAGATCGCCAGTCTGGAAATCCCCGATTCTCTGAATGCCACTGTCCCCTATCCAATTGCGGCTATTGCAGACAGCCAATCGCCAGACCTGGCTGCGGCTTTCGTCTCCCTGGTACTTTCAGCGCCCGGCCAGCAGCTGCTGGCAAAATATAACTTCATTCCGGCGGTAACAGGCTCGGCCTCCAGCGCAGGGTTCATGGTTACAGATGCGCTTGGACGGGCCGTGCGCTTCGAAAAAGCGCCCGAACGGATCGTCCTGGCTGGCAAGGGCCTCTTCATGGTAGCCGATGCGATCTACCTGTTCCCCGAAGCCGGGCAGCGGATTGTGGCCCTCAGTTCCACCAATCAAGGCACAGGTAACTTTATCCCGCTGATTGACCCGGCCTTCAGTGCCAAAATCACTTTGGATAGCAGCGCCGGGGCCGAACAAATCGCCGCCGCCCAGCCCGATTGCGTCATCATGAAAAGCAGCAATGCCAACAGCCTCGGCAAAGCCCTCGAAGCGGTTAAAATCCCGGTTGTGTATTTGGATTTCGAGACTCCCGAACAATATCCGCGCGATCTTAAAACCCTCGGTCAGCTTTTTCAGAATCCTGAGCAGGCGGCCCGCCTGTCTGCTTACTTCCAAGACAAAGCCGATGCCATCGCTCAGGCGGTTTCCGGCCTGACGGAGGCTCAGAAACCCAGAACGCTGCTGCTCTACTACTCTGAGAAAGATGGCGCGGTCGCCTTTAACGTCCCCCCGATGGGCTGGATGCAAACCCTCGAAATTAAGACGGCCGGCGGCGCTCCGGTTTGGGCCGACGCCAACCCCGGCAGCGGCTGGACCAAGGTCAACTTTGAGCAGGTCGCGGCCTGGAATCCGGATGTCATTTTTGTCGTGGCCTACTCCAGCCCAATTAACGAGGTCACTGCCATGCTTAAGGCCGACCCTCAATGGAAAAATCTGAAAGCCGTCCAAGAAAACAGACTTTACGGGTTTGCGACAGACGTTTATAGTTGGGATCAACCCGATACCCGCTGGATTTTAGGCCTGGCCTGGGTGGCCGGCAAACTGCACCCGGATTTGTTCCCCGATCTGGACATTACCCAGACCGCCCAGGCTTTTTATCAGGATTTGTATGGCATGGATCAAGCCACTTTCCAGAAATCCATCCTGCCGGAGTTTAAAGGAGATTTGCCCTGACCGCTCCTGAAGCCCTGTCTGCGCTCAAGGCTTCGTCGCGCGCCCTCAGCCGCCGCCAGGCTTTGCTCTGGCTGAGCGCGCTCCTGGCCGTCGTCTTTGGGATTTCGGTCTTCCTGGGCCGTTACCCTGCGCCCGGTTTTATGCCGCTTGAGCGCTTATTCAGCGACGAAATGGCCCGCTCGCTGCTGTTAAACCTGCGCCTGCCGCGCCTCCTGACCGCGCTCCTGTTGGGCATGTCGCTGGCCGCTTCGGGAGCGGTTTTTCAGATGATCTTTGGCAACCCGCTCGTCGAACCCGGTTTTCTGGGCGTCTCGCAGGGGGCCGCATTTGGGGCCGCCTTCAGCATTATTTTCTTGAGCAATACCGCCTGGGCAGTCCAGGTTTTCGCCGCCATTTTTGCCTGTCTCGGCTTGGGATTTTCATACCTGCTGGCGCGCCGGGTGCGCTATGGCGGCTGGGTGCTGCGCCTGGTGCTGGCCGGAATTGCGGTTTCTGCCCTGTTTTCTGCGGGCGTCGGCGTGCTGAAATATATCGCCGACCCTCTCAGCCAACTGCCTGAGATCACCTTCTGGCTGCTGGGCAGCCTGACCAGCCTGACCTGGCCCCAATTTTGGGCAATTTTGCCTGCCGTAACGCTCGGCCTTTTCGTGGCCTTCCAGATGCGCTGGCGTCTCAACCTGCTTTCCCTGAGCGACGAGACCGCCTTTTCGCTCGGCGCGGCTCCCGGCTGGGAACGGACGTTGCTGCTGGTCGTGGTCGTGATCGCCACTTCGGCGGTCATCTCGGTCGCCGGCATGGTCGGCTGGATTGGGTTAATCATCCCGCACATTGCCCGCCGCATTTTCGGCGCAGACGCGCGTTACTCGCTGCCCGGCTCGATGTTAATCGGCGCGATTTTTGCGATCTTGTGCGACGACCTGGCGCGGGTCATGTTCGCTGGTGAAATCCCGCTCGGAATTTTGACCTCGCTGATTGGCGCAGCCATCTTCATGCTCTTGATGATGCGCCCGCAAGTGGCGGTGAAACAATGAGGGCCGCGCCGCTCTTGCAGTTCGAGCAAATCCGCTTTGGGTATCCGCAGACCCCTCAGCCGGTGCTGGATGATTTCAACCTGGAGATCGCTCCCGGCGCGGTGACGGCCATTCTCGGCCCAAACGGCGCGGGAAAAACAACCCTGCTGCATCTTGCGCTGGGCTGGCTGCATCCTCAGGCCGGGCTGATTCGTCTTGAACGTCAGCCGCTGGCGGAGTACCGCCGCCGCGATTTGGGCCAGGCGATTGGCCTGGTGCCGCAGAGCGAACACGTTTCGTTCGAGTATTCGCTGCTCGAATTTGTCCTGTTGGGCCGCGCGCCCTATTTGCCGACCCTGGCCATGCCTGAAGGGCGCGATTACGAGATTGCGCTGGATGCCTTGCGCCAGGTGGGGATGGAGCACCTCTATCAGCGTTCTGTCCTGAGTTTAAGCGGCGGCGAACGCCAGTTGGTCTTGATCGCCCGCGCCCTGGCTCAACAGCCGCGCCTTTTGCTGTTGGATGAACCCACCTCGCACCTCGACCTGGGCAACAAGGGCCGCCTGGTACGTTTGCTGCGCGATTTGCAGGCCAAAGGGGTGACGATCCTCTTCACCACCCACGAGCCTGAAGTGGCCGCGGCCCTGGCAACCCACCTGGTGCTGATGCAAAAAGGCCAGGTGCTTAAGACCGGCCCGTTCAACGAAGTTTTTACCGGCCCGGATTTAACCAACCTGTATCAATTGCCCGTTTCAGTCGTTGATCTGGAGGGGCACAAGGTGGCCTTGTGGACTTAAATAACCTGCCTCCGGTCGGGGATGGCAGGATTACGGTCGTCACCGGCGGGCGCAATGCCGGTAAAACCAGCTATTGCCTGCAGCGGATCGAAGCCTGCCCCGCCAACCGCCAGACGGTTGCGGGCCTGCTCTCACCCGGTCGTTTTGATCACGGCCAGAAAACCGGTTTTTTCGCCCTCAACTTGCGCAGCCTCGAAACCCGCCTGGCTGCCAGCGCGGTTGCGGGGGAACTGAGCGGCGTCCAGATTGGCCCCTGGACCTTTGACTCACGGGTTTTTGAGTGGGGCAATCGCTGTTTATCTCAGGCCGATGGCGCGGATGTGCTGATGATTGACGAACTCGGCCCGTTGGAGTTTACCCGCCAAATTGGCTGGATGGCGAGCTTTGACCTGCTCCGCCGCCGAAACTACCGCCTGGCCCTGGTCGTTATCCGCCCCGAATGCCTGGACGCTTTTTCTGCAATGGGCTTCACCTACGATACCAAAGAAATTACCCCTTCTTAAACGAGTCAGCCATGCGCCTCACTACCGAACTAATCGCCACGCTCTTGCCGGGGAAAATCCTGACGGTGCAGGTTGGGCTTTGGCGGACCGCCGTTATCGCCGAGACCGATCAAGGCTTGCGCTGCGGCCTGGCCTCGACCCTCTCCAACCCGGATTGGGATCACCGGGCCAACCCGTTGGTGCGCAACGCCGGCCAGCTGCACGCCATGACCGCCACCGATTTGGCGGGCCTGGTTGAATCGCCCAGCTTTACCGAGACTTCGATCGGTTTGGCGACGATCAACGCCCTGCTGCCACGCCAGCCTGAAAAATGGGCCGACCTGAATGCCGGGCAATACCTGGCCGAGCATGGAGCGGGGAAAAATGTAGCGGTCGTGGGTCATTTTCCGTTTGTAGAGCGACTCCGGGATGTGGCTAAAAATCTGTGGGTGTTCGAACTGCTGCCGAGGCCCGGCGATATTCCCGCGCGGTTCGCGCCCGACCTCATCCCGCAGGCAGACCTGGTCGCCATTACCGCCACGACCTTGATCAACAAGACTTTCCAGGGCCTGATCGAACTCTGCCAGCCTGGGGCGCGCGTGATACTGATCGGGCCGAGTACCCCGCTTTCGCCGGTACTTTACGCGCACGGCATCGATATTTTGTCTGGGACAATTGTCAGCGACATCCAGCGCACGCTGGCAGGGGTTTCTCAGGCTATTTCGCTCCATCAACTGCGCCAGCAAAAATCGGTTCGGCTGGTTACGCTTCATCAAACGCAATAGCCGCCCTCAGCGCGGCATCCTGAAAATTTAAGATATTGGCAGCGAGGCAGCATCACCCGTTGTGCGCTCCGGGCAGTCCGCCGGGGCGTTTTGATTCGATTTGGAAAAGAAGTATGCAAACGTCATAAATTGTTGTGACGTTTGTAACGAAGCATTTGAAACAGGGTTGCAGCTATGATACTATTTTTGATAGAGCGCAATTAACGTTGGAGGACTGGTATGGATGGATTCCAACTCCTCGCTCACTTTTTTCTGGGTATTAATTTGTTGGCTTTTGCGATGAATAAATTTGCTAACCAACCCGTCTCTCCCTCCCTGAACCTGCTGCTGGCCGCCAGGGGATTTTTTTCTTAACCGCGGGCGGGTACAGACCGCCTATTTCAAAACGAAACAAGGAGAAGGCATGAAACTACGTAAGATGTGGCTGAATATCAATGGCGCGAACCGGATGTTTATGTGCAACCCGGAAAAAGATTCCCTGGCAGATGTGCTGCGCCGGCTGGGGCTGACCGGCACCAAGGTCGGCTGTGATACGGGCGTTTGCGGTTCGTGTACGGTGATTGTCAATAACAAACTGGTGCGCTCCTGCCTCCAGAAAATTCGGACGGTGGAAGAATATAGCCAGGTCCTGACGATCGAAGGAATAGGCACGCCGACCCATTTACACCCGATTCAGGCCGCTTTTATGCACCTGGGCGCGGTCCAGTGCGGATTCTGCACACCCGGTTTCATCGTCTCGGCCTACGCTTTGTTGATTAACAACCCCAAACCGACCCGGGCCGAAGTGCGCGATTGGTTCCAGAAAAACCTGAATGTTTGCCGCTGCACCGGCTACAAGCAGATTGTGGATGCCGTCATGTCTGCCGCAAAAGTCATGCGCGGCGAAGCGACGATTGAAGAGATTACGTTCAAATTCCCGGAAGATGGCGAATATTACGGCAAACCGGTTGTGCGCCCGTCGGCCCTGGCCAAGGTCTGCGGCCTGGCCGATTACGGCGATGACCAGGAATTGAAGATGCCCGCCGAAACCCTGCATGTCGCCATTGTCCAGCCGAAGCTGGCCCACCATGCCAAAATCCTGAAGATCGATTTCAGCGAAGCTGAGCAAATGCCGGGCGTGGTAAAAATTATCACTTACAAGGAACTCAAAGCGGCCGGCGGCAGCAACGTCATGGCGGAGGGCCAGTTCCACGAGCGGACGACGGTCATGGTTCCCAGCCGGACAGTGCTGTGCGAAGACAAAATTTTCCGCTGGGGCGATGTGGTTGCCCTGGCAGTCGCCGACACCAAGCAACATGCCCGCGCCGCGGCGGACAAGGTCAAGGTCGAGATCGAAAAACTCCCGGAATATCTCAGCTATTTGGATGCCGTCATGCCGGATGCGATCCGCATCCACGAAGACACGCCCAATATTTTCTCGATGCAGCCGGTCTTGAAGGGCATTGGGCTGGAAGCGCCGGTCAAAGTGGCTGAGAAGATCGACGAAGCGGCGTTCAGCGTGGAGGGCAGCTTCTACTCTTCGCGCGAACCGCATCTTTCTATTGAAGGTGTCACGCTTCAGGCCTATTTTGATGAGGATGACAACCTGTCGATTCAATGTAAATCGCAGGGCGTTTACTCGTCCTTGGGCCGGATCGGCAACTCACTCGGCATCCCCAAGAGCAAAATTCGGATCATCATGAATCCGACCGGGGCCAGCTTTGGCTGGTCGACCAACGCCGGTGACATCTGTCTGGCTGGCGCGGCGGCAGTCGTGACGAAAATGCCGGTCGCGCTCTCGATGACCTATGCGGAATTTATGCACTTCACCGGCAAACGCTGCCCGTGCCACTCGAATGGGCGCGCCGCCTGTGACGAAAACGGCAAGCTGACTGCGGTCGAGTTCGATTTCGGCATGGATCACGGCGCTTACTCGTGGGGCGGCGACGACATCATGACCAAACCGGTCCGCTTCGCTTTCTTCCCCTACAGCGTGCCAAACGTGGCCGGTCTGTGCCGGATTGCCAATACCAATCACAACTTCGGGACCGCCTATCGTAGTTACGGCTCACCCCAGGCCTACACCCTCAGCGAAGCGTTGATGGATATGCTGGCCGAAAAAGCCGGGATCGACCCGTTCGAGTTCCGCTGGCGCAACATTGCGCGCGAGGGCGAAACTAACATCAACAGCTATCCCTTCAAGCAGTATCCGATGGAAGCCATGATGCAGAAAATGCGCCCGTTCTATGAGCAGGCGGTTAAAGAAGCCAAAGAGCAGGATACGCCTGAGCTGCGGCGCGGCGTCGGTCTGGCCTGGGGCGGATTCAACGTCTCGGAAGGGCCGACAGACCGGGCAACGGTTCACCTTGAACTCAATTCGGATGGCAGCATCACCAAGTTCGATACCTGGCAGGATTTAGGCCAGGGCGGCGATATTGGTTCCCTGATGGTTGCGCTCGAATCGCTCAAACCGCTTGGGATTAACCCGGATCAGATTCGGCTCGTTCAGAGTGACACCAAACTCTGCCCGGATAGCGGCATGTCTGCGGGCAGCCGCTCGCATTATATGAACGGCCATGCCACCCGCATTGCTGGCGAAAAGCTGATGGATGCGATGCGCAAACCGGACGGCAGCTTCCGCACCTATGACGAGATGGTCAAGGCCGGCCTGCCGACCAAGTACGAAGGCCAATACCTGACCGCCGTCACCGAAGGTTTGTGCCGCCTCGATCCGAATACCGGCGTCGGCGACCCGCATCCGGCCTACACCTATGCTCTCAATCTGGCCGAAGTCGAAGTCAATTCCAAAACGGGCCGAACGCGCGTCCTGCGCTTTACCTGCGTGGACGAAGTCGGCAAGGTCGGTAACATCGACGCGGTCAACGGCCAGGCTTACGGCGGCATCTCGCACAGCATCGGCTTTGCCCTCAGCGAAAATTACGACGATGTTCACAAACACGACAACATGGCCTCGGCTGGCGTGCCGTACATCAAGGACATCCCCGATGAAATCAATGTCATCCACAACGAGGGTTACGATGTTAATGGGCCGTTCGGCTCCTCCGGCGCTTCTGAAGCCTTCCAATCCTCCGGGCACATGGCGGTTTTGAACGCCATCCATAACGCCTGCGGCGTGCGCATCTACGAAATGCCTGCCACCAAGGAAAAGGTCAAGGCCGGACTGGAAACTCTGGCCCAGGGTGGCAAAGTCCTGCCGCCCCGCAAATATTTCCTCGGCTCAGACCTGTACGACGAGTTGGAAGACATGCAGGCCAATCCCGTCACCTTTGGCGGCGATGACCTGTTCGTCCCGCTCGGCGGCGCGTCTGCTGAACGCTTCTTCTAAACCGGCACTTTAACCCTGAACCAAACCCGGACTGTGCCAGGCACAGTCCGGGTTGGTAATCAAGCGAGTTGCTTTTGGAACGCGAAATCGGCAACATTCAGGATTGTCTGCAAAACGAACCGGCCTTCTGTACGGCGGCTTGCCCATTCCGGCTGGACGTGCGCGACTTTATCGAAAAGATACAGCGTGGGGCTTTCAATGGCGCCTATCGCATGTACCTGAATGCGGTCGGCTTTCCGGCGATTGTCTCGGCCTTGTGCGATCAGCCCTGCCAGGGCGTTTGTCCGCGCCGCGTCAGCGACGAGGCCATTTCCCTGCGGCGGCTTGAGGCGGCAGCTTTGAGCTATGCCCGCAATACCGAACCGAACAACTACAACCTGCCGCCCAAAAATAAAAAAGTGGCCGTGATCGGTGCCGGGCTGAGCGGCCTGGCCTGTGCGCTGCGTTTGGCCTCCCGCAAATACGAGGTGACTGTTTTCGAGCGTTCAAATCGGATTGGCGGCCACCTCTGGCAAGTCCTGGCCCCCGAAGTTTTCCTGAACGAGTTTGAGCGCCAGTTCATGCACGAAACGATCAACCTGCGCCTCGAAACGGAGATTGTCCGGCTGGACGATTTAGCCTTTGACGCAGTCTACGTTGCGACCGGCGCAGGCGGCCCTGATTTCGGGCTGGAAAGCGACCCGAACGGCGCGTTCGCCAGTACGACCCCAGGCATTTTCCTGGGTGGCTCGCTGCGCGGTGGAAACAGTATGCAAGCCCTGGCCGATGGGCTGGATGCCATTCCCGCCATCGAACGTTATCTCAAGGTGGGCAGCATGAACCAGCCCTGGGAGCAGGTCAGCGGCACGAAACTGACTCTCGACCCGGCCCTGGTTGCCCGTTCCGAGCCGATTCATCCCGCCGACGGGCTGGCCTACACCCGCGACGAAGCCCTCCTGGAAGCCAAACGCTGTCTGCGCTGTTCGTGCGATGCCTGCGTGCGCTTCTGCGATCTGATGCACTACTTCAATAAATACCCCAAGCGAATTGCCGAGGAAGTCGAACTGACCATCCATCCTGGCACGCTCGATGGTAACGGCACGATTGCCACGCGCTTTATCTCGACCTGCAACCAGTGCGGCCTGTGCAAGGAAGTCTGCCCGGTCGATATCGATATGGGCGAATTTCTGCTTCAAAATCACCGCACCATGCGCGCCCAGGGAGCCATGCCGTGGGTTTTCCATGATTTCTGGCTGCGCGATATGGAATTTAGCAACAGCCCGGCCGCCCAAGTGGCGCGCCGGCCCGCTGGAATCAGTGCTTTCGACCCGGCTCGAAAACCCTACGCTTTTTTTCCGGGCTGTCAGCTGGGAGCATCCGATCCGCAATACGTTCTCAAAAGTTATGGCTGGCTGCTCGAGCAGCAGCCTGAGACGGCCCTCCTCCTCCAATGTTGCGGCGCGCCCGCCGAATGGGCCGGCGATCAGGCGATCCACGCGGCTGTGCTGGCCCAATTGCGCGAGCATTGGCAGGATTTAGGCCAACCGACCCTGATCTTTGCCTGCCCAACCTGCAAGCAAAAGTTTGGACGTTACCTGCCCGAAATGGCGGGCGTCTTTCTCTACGATTTGATGTTTGCGGCGGGTCTTGCGCCGACCCAACCCGAACCTGGCGCCACCGTTTCGGTTTTTGACCCGTGCGCCAGCCGCGACGAACCGGCATTGCAGCAAAACGTGCGCCGGATGGTCGATCAGGCTGGTTTCAATCGTCAGCCGCTGCCGCTCGAAGGCAAACAGGCTGCCTGTTGCAGCTGGGGCGGACAGGTCTCGACCACCAATCCGCGTTATGCACGCGAGGTGGTTTCGGCCCGCATCACGCAGAACGACCTGCCGTATGTGACCTACTGCGCCAACTGCCGCGATATTTTTGCGGCCTCCCACAAACCGGCCTACCACCTGCTCGATCTTATGTTTGGGCTGCACGGCCCCAACCGCGTCCCGCCAACCCTGACAGAACGCCGCAACAACCGCATCCGACTCAAGCAGCAGGTTTTGATTGAGTTTTGGAAGGACGAATCTCCCATGCCATCAGACCCGAACCCAATTAATCTGTCCATCCCGCCTGAAGTCCGGCAGAAATTGAGCGACGATATGCTGCTCGAGTCGGAGATTGCCAGGGTCGTCGCACACTGCGAACGGACGGGTAAAAAAATCCAGCACCCTGAGAGCGGATATTTTAGCGGCCACCTGCAAATTGGTAATTTAACCTATTGGGCCGAATACTATCCCACCGAAAACGGTTTTGTGCTGGTGCGGGCTTATAGCCACCGTATGAGCATCGACCAGGCCGCCGAAAGCCCGCGGAATGGAGGCGAGCGCGATGGTTGAAAATAAAACCGTCATTTGTTTCCAATGCCAGAAAGAATTGCAGCCAATAAAAACCTACCTCAGTTATTTGGGCCACAGTTTTTATGCGGATATTTTGAAATGCCCGCAATGCGGCGAAATTTACATTCCTGAAGAACTGGCCCGCGGGCGCATTGCGGATGTCGAAATGCAGTTGGAAGATAAATAATGCAAATTCCGCTCTATGAGCACCCGCTCTGGCAGAACATCCCGCAGCAGGTGATGCGCCCGGGCGGGCTGACGGTTACGGAGCGCGCCCTGGCGTTTTGTAAGCTGCCGCCCGGCGCGCGCCTGCTCGACCTGGGCTGCGGCAGCGGAACCACGTTGCGCCACCTGGCCGCCCAGGCCGGGCTGACCGGTTTCGGCCTCGATCTTTCGTCCGCGCTTTTGGGGCGGGCTGCCGCGGCTGGGGGCGCAGCCTTCGCCCAGGCGCGGGGTGAGCAGCTGCCGCTGGCCGCTGCCAGCCTGGATGCGATCCTGTGCGAGTGTACACTGTCCATTTTTGAGATGGAACCGGCCCTGCGCGAGTGCGCGCGCGTGCTGAAGCCCGGCGGTTTTTTTATCGTCAGCGATTTGTATGCCCGCTGCCCAAGCGGAATCGGCGCGCTGCGCAGCCTGCCGCCGGCAACCTGCATCGCTTCAGCCCGGACGCAGGCCGAGATTCAAGCGCTCCTGGCAGACTGCGGGCTGGAAATTTCGACCTGGCAGGACTGCTCGCAACACTTGAAAGATTTCCCGCTCTGTACGTTGAGCGCGGCTGCGGCAGTCGACCCGTTTGATTTGATCATCGCTGCCGGGAAGGCGAAACTGGGCTATTACTTTTTGGTGGCCCGCCGGATTGCTGAAAGGTGACGGATGGAGAATGACCTCGAACAATTGATGGTTTTGCGCCAACAGGGCTTTTATTGCAGCCAAATTTTGATCTTGCAAGGCCTGGAAATGACCGGCAAAAACAATCCCGATCTGGTGCGCGCCATGCGCGGCTTGGCGGGCGGCTTGGGATTTTCCGGGGAACTATGCGGCGCGTTAACCGGCGGCGCGGCCCTGCTCGGTTTCTATGCGGGTAACGGCCAACCGGGCCAGCCTGAAGACCCGCGCCTCGATTTTATGATTCAAGATTTGGTAACATGGTTCAAGGCTGAGTATGGCGAGCCGTTTGGCGGTCTGCGCTGTCAGGAAATTTTGGCCGGAAACAGCCAGAACAAATCCATTCGCTGTCCGCAGATGGTGATCGGCGTGTTCCACAAGGTCAAAGAATTATTGGTGGAAAATGGCTATGATCTTTCGGGGCTGGAAGATGGCTGAAGTCCTATCGCGGACCGAGAGTGTTTGTCCGGAGTGCCTCGCGCGCATTCCCGCCCAGCGCGTTCAAGAGGACGACGATGTCTATCTGCAAAAAGAATGCCCGGCCCACGGCAAGTTCAAAACGATCCTCTGGCGCGGCGCGCAAAGTTTTAAAACCTGGGTTAAACCGAAAACTCCTTCCTTCCCCCAGAACCCCACCACCCAAATCCAGGACGGCTGTCCGTATGACTGCGGCCTGTGCCCGGACCATCGCCAGCACACTTGCTCGGTCCTGCTCGAAGTGACCGGACGCTGCGACCTGCACTGCCCGGTCTGTTTTGCGGATGCGGGCAGCGATGCCTCGCGCGATTGGACGCTTGCCGAAATCCGGGCCTGGTACGAGCGCCTGATGGCCCAGGGCGGCCCTTTCAATATCCAGCTTTCAGGCGGCGAGCCGTGCGTCCGGGATGACCTGCCTGAAATCATCCGCCTGGGGCGCGGCTACGGATTTAACTTTTTCCAGGTCAACACCAATGGCTTGCGCCTGGCGCGGGATCCGGCTTACCTGGCAGAACTGAAAGCGGCCGGTCTGGCGACGGTCTTTCTCCAATTTGACGGCACGCAGGATGCGATTTACCGCAAAATTCGTGGGCGCGACCTGCTTGCCCAAAAAATGACCGTGATCGAGCATTGCGCCGCCCAAGGCCTGGGCGTGGTGCTTGTGCCGACCCTGGTTCCGGGCCTGAATGAGACCGACATCGGCAACATTTTGCGCCTGGCGCTGCAACACCTGCCAACCGTGCGCGGGGTTCACTTTCAGCCCATCAGTTATTTTGGGCGCTATCCGCACAGCCCGGCAGACGAGTCCCGTATTACCATCCCCGAGGTGCTGTCCCAGATCGAAGCCCAAACGAACGGCTTGCTCCAGGCCAGCGCGTTTTGCCCGCCCGGCTGCGAAAATGCGCTCTGCTCGTTTCACGCCAGTTTTGTCTCGATGCCAGATGGAGAACTAAAGCCGCTCACCCGCCACAAAGATGACTCGTGCGGCTGCCAGCCGATTCTCGCTGCAGAAGGGGCGGCCCGCACCCGCGCTTTTGTGGCCGCCAACTGGCCGGCCCCCAATCGGATTACGGATTTACCCGTTTTAAGCGGTCCCGGCCTGGGCGAGTGGGATATTTTCCTCGAAAGAAAGCGCACCCATTCCTTTTTTGTCTCAGGGATGGCCTTTCAGGATGCCTGGAACCTGGACCTGGAACGCCTGCGCGATTGCTGTATTCACATCGCCAGCCCGGATGGAAGCCTGGTTCCGTTTTGCGCCTATAACCTGACCAACCGGGAAGGGAAGGCACTCTACCGTCCGCCAAATCTCATTCTGCGCGCGCCGATGTCTGCCGACCCAGGCTGATTCCTTTGTGAACCTGACCCCGCTTGAGCCCTGGATTAAGCAGAAAACAAGCCCCAGCAGCCTTTCAGACTGGCAGTTGTTGAAATTAAACGAAACCCTGGCCCTGGCCCGGGCGAACAGCCCGTTTTACCGCCAACACCTGGCCGGGATGCCCGAAAAACTGGAAAGTTTGGATGAATTCAGGCAATTCCCTTTTACGACGGCCCACGATCTGCGCGCAAACCCCTTGCGCCTGGTCTCGGTCTCGCAGGACGAAATTGAGCGGGTGGTGACGCTCCAAACTTCCGGGACAACCGGCATACCCAAACGAATTTATTTTACGGCGGATGATCAGCAGCTAACCATCGACTTTTTTGGGGTCGGCATGTCGACGCTGACTGAGCCGGGCGAGCGCGTGCTGATTTTCCTGCCCGGCCAAACGCCCGGCAGTGTCGGCGATTTGCTGCGGCTGGGGCTGGCGCGCTTGGGCCGGATGGGGCTGCCCTATGGACCGGTCCAAAATCCCTGGCACGCCCTCGAAACGCTCGAACGTCAGCAGGCGGATTGCCTGGTCGGTTCGCCGACTCAAATCCTGGGGCTGGCCCGGCGCTGGCAAAAAGGCAACAAGCCTCCCCGGACGGTGCTGCTTTCGACGGATTACGTCTCGGCGGCGATTGGGAGCGAGTTGGAGCGGGTCTGGGGCTGTCAGGTCTTCAACCACTACGGCACGACCGAGATGGGCCTGGGCGGCGGCGTGGACTGCGCCGCCCGGCGCGGCTATCACCTGCGCGAGGCAGATTTATTCTTTGAGATTGTTGACCCTCATAGCGGCACGCCCGTGCTGGAGGGCGAATACGGCGAAGTGGTCTTCACCACCCTGACGCGGCGCGGGATGGCGCTCATCCGCTACCGGATGGACGACCGCAGCCGCTTTTTGACGGGGAAATGTCCGTGTGGCACAACCTTGCGAACGCTGGAAAAGGTGCGCGGGCGCTTCAGCGGATTCGTCTCAGCCGGAGGTGAAACCCTCCGAATGCCAGATTTCGACGAGGCCTTGTTCCCCATTCCGGGCTTGCTCAATTTTTCGGTAACGGTGGCCGGGGCCGGGGCGCAAGCGTCGCTGCTGGTTGAAACGCAGATGCTGACCAGCCAGGATTCATCTGATGAGGTGGCGCAGGCCCTGCGGCACATGTCCTCCCTCCAAACAGTGCTGAAATGCCATCACAATCCGCAGGAGACCGGCAGTCTGCTGAAACGAACCATCCAGCGAACTGCGGCACAGCCCGGGTAGGATGCGCATTAAAACGGGGAAAATTCCAGCAGGCAGAGTATCCTTACAGCAACCAACGTCATGGCGGGCCGCCCGGTTTTGACGGCGAAGCAATCTCCGTAAGGCCGGTTTTGCCCACGAAAGGGGAGAGTGCAGCGCCAGGCCCGCCCTGACGGGCGCTGCCTGAGCCTAGCCCTAAGTTGACTTTCAGACAGCCCGGATTTATCTCTCAAAAAAGGTCTTGACAGGGGTTTGTAAAAGTTGTATTATATAGGCGAACGTTCGCGCGAACGTTCGCCTATATTCGAGAGAGCTTCCCATGCCGCTAAAAGTTACCCTGAAAGCAGTTGCCGCTCATGCTGGTGTCAGTTACCAGACGGTTTCAAAAGTTCTGAATGGCCGCTTGCAGGTTTCTCCTGAAACCCGCCAGCGCATTCTGGATGCTGTTCAGGAGTTGGGCTACCGGCCTAATCAGATTGCGCGTAACATGCGCATCCAGCGCAGCTTCATGATCGGTTATTCGTGGGTCCAGACTTCACAGGATCAGGTTAATCATATTTTGGATCAGTTCCTGAGCAGCATGGTGAGCGAGGCCGAAGCGGCGGGTTATCACCTGCTTCCTTTTCCGTTTCGGGAGGGGCAGGGGCAGGTCGATGATTATCGCGAGTTGGTCGATACCGGACGGGTGGATGGATTTGTGCTTTCGAGCGTCAACTATAACGACCCGCGCATTGAATTCCTGATTGAGAGAAAAATCCCCTTTGTGGCCTTTGGGCGCTCCAACCCTGAGCTTGAATTCCCCTATGTGGACGTGGATGGCGCGGATGGCTTGCGCCAGGCTGCCGAGTATCTCATCCGCGCTGGGCATCAACGGATCGCGGCGATTGCCTGGCCGCACGATTCTCGGGTGGGCAATGAGCGGATGCGTGGCTATTTTGAAGCGATGCTGGCGGGCGGTCTGGAAGTATTGCCCGAATGGATCGAACGCGGCGAAGGGACTTTTGAGTTTGGACGCGAGGCGGCCTTGCGCCTGCTCGACCTGCCGCTTGATCGCCGTCCAACGGCTGTGGTAACGCTGAATGACACTCAGGCGATTGGCGCGATGGCTGTGGTGCGCGAGCGCGGCATGCAAGTGGGCCGCGATCTGGCGATTGTCGGCTTTGATGATGCGCCCATGTCGCAGTATCTTTTCCCCCCGTTGAGCACGGTCCGCCAGCCGATTCGGGAAG
The DNA here is from genome assembly GCA_034004515.1 of Anaerolineales bacterium. Lineage (GTDB taxonomy): Bacteria > Chloroflexota > Anaerolineae > Anaerolineales > Villigracilaceae > UBA8950. Next base: position 20,334 of record JAVEWN010000033.1, read on the forward strand.
CCGGGCGTAAATGCGTCGAGATTCTGGTTGCTCAAATGGAAGGCCGGCAGCCTTCCGTCTTACAGGTTTTGTTGCCCCCCAGGTTGATAGAACGAGCTTCGGCATAGAAAAACCCCGGCTCGGACTTTTCCAGAGTTGCGCAGGCACTTTTGCGGGCGTCATGCGCGTCTCTTTCGAACTCCACACTCACGAAGGAGGTGATTTCCTTTATCCATAAACCAGGGCTGTTCACTTTTACCATAAAAATCTGTTTTTTGCATGTTTCTCAAAAACCGTTCGAAATTAAGGAGTAAGAAGATGAAACCGCTCTATAAAGTATTTTCTTTCTTGTTCGTTCTTGCGCTGCTGCTGGCTGCATGTGGCACGCCAACCCCCGAGACGGTTGTCCAAACTGTTGAAAAAGAAGTCACCGTCAAGGAAACTCAAATCGTCGAAGTTCCCGCAGAGAAGACCGTTGTGCGCCTTTCCGGGTGGGCCTCCAGCCCGTCTGAAACGGCCCTGCTTCAATCGCTGCTTTACCAATTTTCGGTTGAAAACCCCGATATTTTGGTCAAGTATGAGCCGATTACAGGTGACTACAAACAGGCCTTGCTGACTTCCATCGCCTCTGGCACCGAACCCGACATCTACTACGTCGATATTTTCTGGTGGCTTGAACTGGCTACCAACGATGTGCTTCTGCCCCTGGATGACCTGATGGCCTCCACCGCTACGAAACGGGATGACTTCATTCCCGTCCTGATGGACGCCTTTACTTATGAAGGCAAGACCTATGGAATCGCCAAGGACTTCAATACCCTCGGTATGTTTTACAACAAAGCCATGTTTGACAAGGCCGGCCTGGAATATCCCAACGACGATTGGACCTGGGATGATCTGAAAGCTGCCTCGATTGCCCTGACGGATACCAGCGACTCCAACCGGCCTGTTTATGGCCTCTGCACGGCTCCCGACCCGGGCCGCTTCCCGCCCTTCATTTTCCAAAATGGCGGCACGGTCATGAGCCAGGATTTCAGCGATACCACCCTCGACAGCGAAGCTGCAATTGGCGCAGCAGAATTTTACACTTCCTTCCGCAAGGAAGGCATCGGCGCTTTGCCCTCAGACCTGGGCGAAGGCTGGCAAGGGACTCTCTTTGGCAAGGAACAGTGCGCCATGGTCTATGAAGGCGGCTGGCTGATCCCGTACTTGCGCGATCAGTTCCCCGCAACCCAGTACGGCGTTGTGATGCCGCCCGCCGGGCCGGGTGGCGAAGGCAACCTGATCTTCACCGTTGCCTGGGGAATTTCGGCCAACACCAAACATGCAGATGCAGCCTGGAAAGTCGTCGAATACCTGACCAACGAAGCCAGCCAGCAGACGGTTCTTGAGAGCGGCTTCGCCCTGCCCTCCCGCAAATCGCTCCAAAACAGTGAATACCTGCAGAACAATCCAAATTCGGCAGCCATCTTCAACGGTTCCTTCAACGGTGCCCAGCCCTTCTTCTGGGGCGCAGTTGGCTCGGATGTAAATGACCAGATGGGCAAAGCCCTCGAGCGGGTCTATAAAGAAGACCAGGCGGTGGCCGAAGCCATGCAGCAGGCTGCAGAAGCCATTCGCAAAGCGATGAAGTAAATCAGACGCACCTTTTTCTTCGGACGGGCTGCCAAACCCGAGTCGGCAGTCCGTCCGCTTTCTCTCATAAACGGAGCATCTGATGAACCTCAGCATCAAGAACAAAAAAACATCCGAAGCCGTCACGGGTTATCTGTTTATTTCTCCCTGGCTGATTATCTTTACGATTTTCAGTATTGTTTCGCTCGCGTATGCCATTTATCTTTCCTTCACCAGTTATAACCTGCTTAAACCGCCCCAATGGTGGGGGCTTGAAGGTTATCTGCGGGTTTTTGACGATGACCTGTTCCTAAAAAAAGCCCTGCCCAACACTTTTAAATATGTTCTGATTGTTGTTCCGCTCCAAACCGCCCTGAGCCTGGTCTTGGCCTTTGCGATGGATCAGAAGCTGCGTTTCCAGCGCATTTTCCGCACGCTGTTTTACCTGCCTTCTGTTACTTCCTCCGTGGTTATTTCGCTCATTTTCATCTGGATTTTTGCGCCGCAGGGGATTTTCAATCAGATTACGCGCCTGTCCGTCAACTGGCTGGACAATCCGCGCACGGCTTTTTACGTCATTATGGGGATGAATATCTTCACCACCAGCGGCACCTTGATGCTCATTTTCCTGGCGGGTTTACAAGATATTTCGCCCTCCATTTACGAAGCCTCCCAAATTGACGGAGCCAACCCCATCCAGACCTTTTTCTATATCACTATTCCGATGATCCGGCCCGTGATTTTCTTCGTCGTAACGGTCGGCATTATCGGATGTTTCCAGGTCTTCGACCAGATTTTCGTCATGACCGCCGGCGGCCCGCTCGATAGCACCACGACCGTGACCTATCTCATCTACAAATGGGCTTTCCGTGATACCACCATAAAAATGGGACAGGCTTCGGCCCTGGCTGTGGTTCTGACCTTCATTATTCTGGCGATCACCATCCTTCAGCGCCGTGTCATCGAAGGCAGCGGCTCTTCGGCAGAAAGTTAAAGGCGGCAAACCATGTCTTCTATCTCGTCGGCTTCCTCCTCGCGCGTCATCGAATGGCCGGTTGTCGTTGGCCGGGTTCGCAGAGTCATTTTCTATGCCATCCTGATTTTTTGGACCCTGCTCTCAATCGCGCCGCTGTATTTCACCCTGGTATTCTCGCTCAAGCCGGTGGTGGATGCCTACACCCCGCCCATTTGGTGGCCTGTTCCTTTTACGTTCGCAAACTACCAGACCATTCTTGAAACCTTCGACCTCTTTCCGCGCTGGGTGGTCAACAGCATCAACATCTCGGTGATTGTGACCCTTTTGCGGGTCTTGTTTTGCGCGATGGCTGGCTATTCCTTTGCGCGGATCGAATTTCCTTTCAAAAAAATCATCTTCAACGTGCTGCTGGTTTCAATGATGATGCCGGGTGTCGTCACGCTCATCCCCTCCTTTCTGATTATCGGCCCCGGCTTAATTCGGGGTGGCATATCGCTCGGTCAGCTGACTCTTCCGACAGGTTTCAACCTGATCGACAGCCCGTGGGGCGTGATCCTGCCCGGCGTTGCCGATGCCTTCGGTGTTTTCATGATGACCCAGTTCTACAAATCCTTCCCCAAGGAATTGGAAGAAGCCGCCATGATGGATGGTTCTGGCCGTTGGGGCACGTTCTTTCGGATCGTTCTGCCGATCAGCCAGACCCAACTGCTGACGCTTGGCCTGCTAACCTTTCAGGGAGCTTGGAACAACTTCATGTGGCCGCTGCTCGTTTTGCGCTCACCTGAATTTTTTACCCTTCCGATTGGTCTGCAATGGTTTCGCGGCGAGTATTACACCCTTTATTCGGTTGTCCTGGCAGGCTCCCTCTTTAATACCCTGCCCATGCTGATCATTTTCTTTGTCTTTCAACGTTACTTTATCCGCAGCATCGCCTCCACTGGCTCCAAGGAAGGCTGATTTTCCTCCAAATGGCCTGCCCGCTGGTCATGGTCCAGCCGGGCAGGCCTCCAGCCCCATCAAAGTTATCAACTATGTGGACAATCACAGAAAACTCATTTAACCCGGCTTTACAACATCACAAAGAGACCATTTTTACAATTGGCAATGGCTACCTCTCTACGCGCGGTGCGTTCGAAGAAGGCTACCCTGGCGAACATCGGGCCACTTTTGTGCATGGCGTCTTCGACGACGTGCCGGTTGTATTTACCGAGCTGGCAAATGCCCCAGATTGGCTCTCGCTGACCGTTTTGCTAAACGGCGAGAAGTTTTCCCTTTCCAGCGGCACGATTTTGGCTTTCGAGCGTGCGTTGGACCTGCGCAGCGGCCTGCTGACCCGCACCGTGCGCTGGCAATCCCCGGCCGGGCATGTCGCCACGCTTAAGTTTGAGCGGTTCGCCTCGCTGGCCGATCAGCACTTGCTGTGTTTGCGCTGTCAGGTCACGCCTGAATTCGACGGTCAGGTGGAAATTCGGGCTGCCCTAAACGGTAACACTGACAACGAAGGTGTTGCCCATTGGCGCTGGATGGAGCAGGGCGGACAAGATGGGAAGTTTGCCCACCTCCAAACCCGCACCCGCAGAACCGGCATCGAACTGGCCCTGGCAATGCGCCTGCTGGCAAACTCCGCCCTTCCGCCTGAATACTGGGATGCCGAGAACGTCCCCACGCTGCGACAGGTGTTTACGGCCCGGCGTGCTGACACCCTCAGCCTGACCAAGCTGGTGGGCATCGCCACCTCGCGTGACACCGAATCGCCTTTGGAGCTGGCCCGGGAGCGGGCTGCCCAGCCTCGCGATTGGGACGAAGCGCTGGCAGCCCAAAAACAGGCCTGGGATCGGGAGTGGGAACGGACCGACATCCTGATTGAAGGCGACGACGAAGCCCAAATCGCGCTGCGCTTCAGCCTGTTTCAACTGCTGATTGCCGCGCCGCGCCACGACAACCGCGTCAACATTGGGGCCAAGACTCTTTCCGGCTTTGGCTATCGGGGTCATGCTTTTTGGGATACCGAAATCTTCATGCTGCCGGTTTTTACTTATACTGCGCCGCACATCGCCCGCAACCTGCTCGATTACCGCGCCCTGACCCTGCCCGCAGCCCGTGAGAAGGCCCGTTTGGCGGGGTACGAAGGGGCCTGGTTTGCCTGGGAAAGCGCGGCCACCGGCGAGGAAGTCACCCCCACCTGGGTGCCCGATTTCCACGACCGAAAGAAATTGGCCCGCGTTTGGACGGGCGACCTGGCGATTCACATTTCTGCTGATGTGGCCTATGCCGCCTGGCAGTTCTGGCGCGCCACCGGCGAGGATGATTGGTTTTGCGCACGAGGGGCCGAGCTGATTCTGGATACCGCCAAATTCTTTGCCTCGCGCGCCGAATGGCAGGCCGAACGCGGCTGTTATGCTTACAACGACGTGATCGGCCCGGACGAGTATCACGATCATGTCAATAACAACGCCTACACCAACCGCCTCGCCCAGTGGAATTTGCAGACCGGGCTGGACGTGCTGGCCTGGTTGCAGCAAAATTGCCCAGAAAAGGCCCAAGAACTGAGCAGCGCGCTTGACCTGAACGAGCAGCGCCTGGCAAAATGGCGCGAGGTGGCCGAGAAAATCTGTTTGCGGGTGGAAGCCAGCGGGCTGATGGAGCAGTTTGACGGCTATTTCGATCTCAAGGATGTCAATTTGGCAGATTACGAGCCACGCGCCAAATCGATGCACGAGATTTTTGGGGTCGAGGCCGCTAACGATTACCAGGTCCTCAAGCAGCCGGATGTCTTGATGGTCCAGTATCTCTTGCACAACGAATATAGCAACGCGGCCATCCGCGCCAATTACGACTATTACAACCCGCGTACAGACCACACTTACGGCTCCTCACTTGGCCCGTCGATTCAGGCCATCATTGCCTGTTTGATGAACGATCCCGAACAAGCCTACCAGCATTTCATCCGCGCCGCCCGGGCGGACCTGCGCGACGTGCGCGGCAATGCCGGAGACGGCATCCACGCCGCTTCGGCAGGCGGAACCTGGCAGGCGCTGGTCTTTGGCTTTGGTGGCTTGCGCATTCTCCCGGATGGCAGCTGGGAAACCCATCCGCGCCTGCCTGAACATTGGCAGAGTCTCAGTTTTCGCTTTTTCTTGCGTGGACAGCAGCACGTCGTCCGGATCGAGAAGGACTGATCGACAGCCCCGGCGGGCGCGGCCCGCTTTGAAACAATCAAGCTGCCATCTCTGTCACTCAGAAATGGCAGTTCCTTTTGAGGGGCTTTTGCGCGCGCAGCCCATTCTCTTGCGGCACCTGTTGGAGGCAGAACCATGCAAATCCGAGCCTTTATCTTTGACCTTGACGGCGTATTGACCGACACAGCAGAATATCACTATCGCGCCTGGAAACGCCTGGCCGATGATTTGAAAATTCCCTTTACCCGCGCAGATAACGAATCTTTACGCGGAATCTCACGCCGCGAGTCACTTTTCCTGCTGCTAAAAGGGCGGCCCTACCCCGAAGCGCAGCTCCAGGAATTCATGTTACGCAAAAACGGCTACTATCTCGAATTTATCCGCGAAATTTCTCCGGCAGATGTCTTGCCGGGCGCGCGTGAGCTGCTCGAAGCGATTCGCAAAGAAGGGCTCAAGTCTGCTTTAGGCTCGGCCAGTAAAAATGCGCGGGAAGTGATCGAGCGTTTGGCGATTTCGGATTTATTGGATGGGATTGCCGATGGAAATAGCGTGGCCCGCCAAAAACCGGCCCCAGATTTGTTCCTGTATGCGGCTCAATTGTTGGGTCTGCCGCCCGCCGCCTGTATCGTCGTCGAAGACGCCGCCGCCGGGATTACCGCCGCCCAGAGTGGAGGCTTCCCGACGATTGGGCTTGGCCCCGCTGAACGGGTCGGCGCGGCAGATCTGGTTTTGGAGGGCTTAAAGGATATTCAGATCAACCGCTGGAAAACCCAGCTGACAGACCTTGCAAACGGCAAGTTTGTTTTTCCTGGCTCATCTTCCGCAGAGAATTCGCGATAGTTGCTCAGTGCGGGCCATAACGAGCACGCCTTTCCTAACCCGGATAGGCCGGAAAAGAAAACCTTTAACCACGACCCCGCAAAGAACACGGGGCAAGCCGGCAACAACGGGACTCTACGGAAAATCTTAAATGCTCTTACTTCGTGTCCCGCGTATTTTGTGGGGTTGTGGTAAATTTCTTGCTTTTTGTGCAAGAACTTCAGTCTAAAGTCTTCTCAGACCATTTCTCCGCCGAAATGATTTTGCGATTTTTAGCGTAAAGTGCGCAAAGCACGCCAGGAAAAGCATAAAAACTTCGCGCTTCGATGCTGAGAGTATGGCCGGGGCTTCCTGACTTTAAGAAATCCCCATACCGAGAAATCTTTTTCGTGTGAAATTGCGCTCAATGGTATAATTCAACCCTTGAATTCAGTAAATCCCTGTGACCATAAATTACATATTTTCATTGATTAGAAAAACGCAGTTTGTGGCCGTGCCGGGTACAAATCCCTATTTGCGGTAAAAAGAACGAGAAGGAGAACGTTTTTATGTCTGGACATAGCCATTGGGCAACTATTCGTCGTAAGAAGGGTGCGGTAGACGCCAAACGCGGGGCTGTTTTTACCCGCCTGGCAAAAGAACTGGTCATGGCTGCCCGTAACGGCGGTGGCGACCCGGATACAAACGTGCGCTTGGCGCTGGCGATTGAAAAAGCGCGCGCCGGGAACATGCCAAAAGATAACATCGAACGCGCCATTAAGCGTGGGACAGGTGACGACAAGGATGGCGCGGTCTATGAGGAATTAACCCTCGAAGGCTATGGCCCGCACGGCTCGGCAATTATGGTCGAATGCGTAACCGACAACCGCAATCGCACCGTGGCGGAACTGCGCCATGCTTTAAGCAAGAATGGCGGCAACATGGCCGAACCGGGCGCTGTCGGCTGGCAATTTGAACACAAGGCCTATTTTACTTTTCCGGCCAGTGCGCTTTCCTATGAAAAATCTTTCGAACTGGCGATTGACGCTGGCGCGGACGATGTCCAGGAAGATGGCGACCACATCGAAATTATCGGCCCGGTTGACGCGTTCAAAACCATCAGCGACGCCTTGCGAAAAGCCAAAGTGGTCTCTGAGGAAGGCGGCCTGCGCCTGATTGCCAAGCAGGAACTTGAACTCGATGTAGAAGACACCCTGCACGTCTTGCGCGTGGTTGAAGCGATTGAAGACCTTGACGACGCTCAAAGCGTTTATCATAATTTGAAGATTTCAGACGAAGCCTTGGCCGCTCTCGAGGCGGAATAAATTTTGGGTAGGGGCGGCCTCGCCGGGTCGCCCCTACATGATTTAATATGACTCTTGCAATTGGTATTGACCCCGGAACGGCCACGACCGGCTATGGGCTTGTCCGCGAATTGAGGGACGGCTCCCTGGAGCCTGTCCACTTTGGCGTGATCGTCACGCCGAAAGGCATCTCCGACGCCGAGCGGCTGGACATGCTCTATCAGCAGCTGGTTGAAATTTTGCGCGAATATAAGCCCGTCACCAGCGGGGTTGAAAAACTCTTTTTTCAGAAAAATATTACCAATGCCATTACCGTCGGCCAGGCGCGCGGCGTTATTTTGCTGGCCCTGGCCCAGGCTGGGCTGGACGTGGCCGAATACACGCCCAACGAGGTCAAACAGGCCGTGGCGGGTTACGGTTCCGCCGACAAGCACCAGGTCCAGGAAATGGTGCGGATCCTGCTGACGCTGCCGAAAATCCCCAAACCAGACGATGCCGCCGATGCCCTGGCCGTAGCAATTTGCCATCTGCATTCGTACCGGCTGCGTTAGCAAGCCCTGCCCCCCGGCCACAAAATTATGGGGTTTTCTGGCGAACTTTTAAGAAATTGAATCGGTCTTGCGTGGTAAAATCCGAACTCTTGTTCCAAAAATCCAACTCCTACAGAAGAAACCATGACTCTCTACGCTGAAAAAATCGCCCTTGACCTTAAAGTCCGCCCGCAACAAGTGGCGGCCCTGATCAGCCTGCTCGACGAAGGCAACACCATCCCGTTTATTTCGCGCTACCGCAAGGAAATGACCGGCACCCTCGACGAAGAACAGGTGCGCCTGGCCGCCGAAATGCTCGAAAAATTGCGCGCCCTCGACGAGCGCCGGGCTGCCGTGCTTAAGTCGATTGAAGATCAAGGCAAACTGACCGATGATCTTAAAGCTGCCATCGAGGCCGCCGAAAACATGACCGCCCTCGAAGACCTGTACGCGCCCTACAAGCCCAAGCGCCGCACCCGCGCCATGATCGCGCGTGAAAAAGGGCTGGAACCTTTGGCCGCACTCATTTTGAGCCAGGCCGGCGGCAGCCAATCTGCCGAAGTGCTGGCTGAAAGCTATCTCAATGAACAGGTCACAACCATCGAAGAAGCCCTGAGCGGCGCGCGCGATATTGTCGCCGAAACCATCAGCGATAACGCCAACGTCCGCCAGGGAGTGCGCGAGCGGGCCCTCAAATACGCGCTGCTTTATTCAGAAAAAATTGAAAATGCGAGCGATGAGAAGCAGGTCTACGAGTCTTATTATGATTTCTCAGGCCGGGTCGACCGCTTGCTGCCTCATCAGAGTCTCGCCATTAATCGCGGCGAAAAAGAAAATATCCTGCGGGTGCGTGTCGAAGTCGCCGAAAAAGACTGGCAGCCGGTCATTGAAGCCGAATTCGAAGCCAACATCCTCAGCCCGCTGGTCGATCAGCTGATCCTGTCCATCGAAGATTCTGCCGGGCGGCTGCTCCTGCCCGCGATTGAACGCGACGTGCGCCGCGAACTGAGCGAAAAAGCAGACAACCACGCCATCAACGTTTTTGCCGTCAATCTGCGCGCCCTGCTCAGCCAACCGCCGCTCGCCAACCAGACCACGCTTGGCCTTGACCCTGGCTTCCGCACCGGCACCAAAGTTGCCGTGGTCGACCCAACCGGCAAACTGCTCGATACCGCCACCATCTACCCGCACGCACCGCAGAACAAATGGGCCGAAGCCATCGACACCCTGCAAGACATGATCAACCGTCATCACGTCACGCTCATCACCATCGGCAACGGCACCGCCTCGCGCGAGACAGAAATGCTGGTGGCAGAATTGACCAGCAAAAAAGCCAAAAGCACCAAATACCTGATCGTAAATGAAGCCGGAGCCTCGGTCTACAGCGCCAGCCCGCTCGCCCGCGCTGAATTCCCCGAGTTGGACGTATCGATCCGCGGCGCGGTCAGCATTGCCCGGCGCGCCCAAGACCCGCTCGCCGAACTTGTCAAAATCGACCCCAAATCGATCGGCGTCGGCCTCTACCAGCACGATGTCGACCAAACCGCCCTCGGCCACTCCCTGGATGGCGTCGTCGAAAGCGTCGTCAACCAAGTCGGCGTGGATGTCAACACGGCCAGCCCGGCCCTGCTCACGCACGTTTCAGGCGTCGGCCCCAAACTGGCGGCCAGCATCGTCGGCTATCGCGACAGCAGCGGCGTCTTCAGAAGCCGCGAGGAACTGAAGAAAGTCTCTGGGTTGGGGCCAAAGGCGTACGAACAAAGCGCCGGGTTTATGCGGATTCGAGACGGAATCAACCCGCTGGACGCCTCCGCTATTCATCCAGAATCTTACGCTGTCGCCTTGGTTGTGCTCGAACGCGCCGGGCTGAGGCCTGCCTCACCGATTAACGAGCGCAAAACCGCTCTGGAAGCCCTGACCGCCAAAACTTCGCCTGAGGCATTGGCCGCAGAAATTGGCTGCGGCTTGCCGACCCTGCGCGACATCCTCGAGCAGCTCATTCGTCCCGGCCGCGACCCGCGCGAGGAAACCCCCGCGCCGATCCTGCGCTCAGACGTGCTAAAAACTGAAGATCTGGCTCCGGGGATGGAGTTGAAGGGCACGGTCCGCAACGTCGTCGATTTCGGCGCGTTTGTCGATCTCGGCGTCAAACAAGACGGCCTGCTCCACAAAAGTCAAATCCCGTTCGGGACGCTGCTCAAAGTGGGCGACATCATCGATGTCGAAATCCAAAAAATTGAGAAAGAACGCGGCAGGATCGGGCTGGGTTGGGTTAAGAAGAAGTAAGCTGACCTGTACGTAGTATTAATAGCAAAAATGCCGCTCTTTGAAAAGAGCGGCGTTTTGATTAAGCTGAAAGTCTTTTAAGGCATGGGGTTGTTGAAAGCCCAGTCGTCGCCGAGAATGATCTCGACATCTGCGGCGGCATTCGGGTCGTAGCGCAAAATAATTTGGCTGTTGCTAGTAACCTTGAACAATTCTCTGAAATATTGGAGGGCATACGGGCTGCCCGTATTATCGATGATGCGGGTGACGCTGGTCACTTCGCTGGCGTTGTCGCTGCCAACCACGTTCACTCCGAGCGTCTTAAAATAGTCTGCGCTGCGGGTTCCCAGGCCCTGGGTATAGGTCCCATTGCGGACGAGAACGCGCGCATTCTCCTGGCGCATCAGGTCGGCCAGGTCGCTGCCGCTGGCGGCGGGGCTGGCCGCGCCCTCGGAGGTAAAGATTTCGTCGCGCAGCTCCCGGATTTTATCTGGAAAAGGCTTGAAAATCATCTGCCCATCATTGGTGGTTTCGAGGTTGACCATCGTGTAATCGATGACGCCGCGTTTGATCTCGTCTGGATTGATTTGCTGTAACAAGACGGCCAGCCGGATGGCATCGTCAAAACTCATGTTGGTATTGATCCCGCTTTGCAAATCCTGGTAGATTTGTGGGGCGCGGGCCAGCAGGGCCGGGAAGTTGGCCGGGTCGAGGGCTTTGTTGCGCATCGCAAGGATGACCGCTTGCTGACGCTTGGCCCGGTCGACATCGCCGCCTTCGGTTTTGCGCGCGCGGGCATAGGCCAGGGCGATCATGCCGTCCATCCGTTTCAGCCCCTGCGGGATGACGCGATTGTCTTCTCCAGGCCCAAGCGGATCGATGGTCACTTTTTGACGGACTTCGACATCAATCCCGCCCAGATTGTCGACCAGATGGACAAAGGTCATAAAATCGACCTGCCCATAATAATGAATGGGGATCCCAAGAAATTGTTCAACCGTGCGCGCGGTCATCATGGGGCCGCCGCCGGGCAATTTGGAGCCTTCGCCAAGCGCGTAGGCGGTATTAATCCTGCCGTAGCCGAAGCCGGGCACATTTACCCACATATCGCGCGGAATGGAAATCATCCCTGCTGTTTTGCTTTGCGGGTCGATGGTGATGACCAGGACGGTATCGGCGCGGGGAGGGCCATCGTCCACATCGCGGCGGGTATCAACCCCCAGCAGAATCATGTTGATGCGGCTGGCGCCATCCCAGGCGGGGGGCAGGTCGACCGGAGGCGAAACCGGGCCGGGGGTGGGCAGATCGGGCGCGTTTTCAGCAGTAGGCTGGGCCGGATTGATGGAAACGCCGGGCAGGTTGACAATTTGCATATTGCGCACAAAAGCGCGAACGCCAAAGAGTGTAGCGACAAACAACAGCACGGACACTACCGCGAAAATAATATTGCGTGGGTTTCTAAAAACGGTAAGTATTTTGTTCATTCTTTCTTGCCGGTCAATCTTGGCCGGTTCTCCACATATTTACGATGGTTTCAGGTAGATCATTCCCAGGCCCATTTTTTCAAGGCCGTGTTCGGCCCAGTATTGCAGCAAAGCCGAGTCGCTTGCGAGGGCTTTCATCAGGCTTGGGATGGCGATTGGGTCACCGATTTCGGCCAGTGAGCGCACGATTCCGCGCCGGGCTGTCGGGTTTTGCTCGTTTTCAAGGGCAGCCATCAGCCTCGGTAGGGCATCTGCTTTGAGGAGGGTCAGGGCGTTTCCGGCCAGGCTGGCAACCAGCGGGTTGGGGTCGCTCAGGGCGCGGATCAGGGCCGGGATGGCTTGCGGGTCAGGCTGGTGGCAAAAGGCCAGCGCGGCAGCCTGGCGCACCTGGCTGGAGTCATCTGCCAGCGCGGCCAGCAGGTACAGGCTGGTCTGAGGAGCGGGTTCACATTCAGCGATGGCGCGAATGGCCCACCAGCGCTGTTCCGGGTCTGGCGATTCAAGTAATTTGTAAAGTTCGGGTAGGGCGCTTGGTTGTTTGTGGGCGAGGGCCAGGGCGGCTTGTTCGGCGCGCTGGTCTTCACCAGAGAGCAGCTCGGCAAGCAGGGCCGCGGTGCTCATCCCTATTTTGCGGGCGGAGGCACCGGCAGGGCTTCGACCGCGGTTGC
>JAVEWN010000034.1:0-33075 GCA_034004515.1 Anaerolineales bacterium
CCTCCGCTCAGAACGTGAAAAGGAATCCATTATGACCGCATACGTCATCGTTGATATTGAGGTAAACGACCCGGCTGGCTACGAAGAATACAAGAAACTGGCCGCCGCTGCCACGGCCCTCTACGGCGGGCGCTACCTGGCGCGCGGGGCACAGGCCGAAAGCCTCGAAGGCGGCTGGAGTCCCTCGCGCCTGGTGATTATCGAATTCCCGTCTGCCGAACAAGCCAAAGCCTGGCTCAACTCGCCCGAATACGCCCCGGCCCGCGCCATGCGCCACCAATACGCCACCAGCAAGATGGTGGTCATCGCCGGGGCCTGAGTTTATTCTGAATTTTATGCTCTCTCCGACCTGCCTCGTCCTGGTTTGTTTGCTGCCTCAGCCGCGTGATATGGAAATTGCCCGGCTTTTGGGCTGGTACCGCATCCCGCTCAAATCTGCGCCGAAAGTGGTCAGCGTGGACTATTTGGCTTTTTATCAGCCCGCCAGCTTCGGGGAGCGCGGCGCGCAGATCGAGTACGTCGCCCCGCTGCGTGGACATGAACTGACGACCCGCGCCGAACTGCTGCGGGACGAAGGCGACCATCCCCGCGCGCGCGAGGAATATTACAAGATTCAGCTGGGCCCGCTCGAAAAACTGAAAACCCCCATCACCGCTGAGAAATGGCGGCGGGTGACATTCTTCTATTCGACCGGTGAATACCTGCTGCAAGCCCGCAGCCTGGCCGACCTGATCGTGCGCGACGATGAACGCGCCCTGCTCTGGAAATCGCTGCGCGAGCGCGCCCAGGCCTCCCAATATCGCACCGCCGCCGACCTGCCCGAAGGCGAACTCCCGAACGAAATATTGTTGGCGCTGCTCGGTATTCAAGAGTTGGAGCGGGGCTACAAAACATCCCGGAATTAATGTCTCCATGACCCTTCCCATGTGGTTTTCGCTTGCCATCCTGGCTGTCCCACTCCTGCTGGTCATGCTCGACCGCTGGCGGGTGGATACAGCCGCCCTGTTTATGATTGTGGCGCTTGGGCTGGCGCAATTTTTTGGGATGGGCGTGCTTGGCAGAGCCGGCTCTCCGGCGGAAGCCCTTTTTGCCATCTCTGGGTTCAGCCAGCCGGTGGTCATGACCCTGATCGGCTTGTTCATTCTGACCCAGGCCCTGACCGCCAACGGGGTCATGCAGTGGGTCGGACAGCGCCTAACCCAGATTGGCGGCAGTTCAGAATCGCGCCTGATTTTCCTTTTCACCCTGACCGCCGCCCTGCTCTCCCTGCTGATGAACAATGTCGCAGTTGGGGCGCTCCTGCTTCCGAGCGCCATGCAAGTTGCCCGGCGGGCCGCCATCAAACCCGGCAAACTTCTTATCCCAATCTCTTTCGGGACCGCCCTGGGCGGCATGGCAACCTACTTCACAACCGCCAACATTGTCTTCAGCAGCCTGCTGGCGATTGCCACTCCGCCCCAGGCTGCGCTCGACTTTCGCTCTTTCCTGCCGGTCGGCGGGCTGGTGGCCCTGGCAGGGATTGCCTACCTGACCCTCTTTGGCCGCCGCCTGCTGCCCGACCGCGACCCAGATCCCGAACAAATTATCGCCCGGCGGGCCAGCTCCGAGTTGGAGGGGCTGTACTCAATTGGCGAACGCTTATGGGAAGGGAAAGTATCCCCGACTTCATCCCTGGTTGGCAAAAATCTCAAAAGCAGCCGCATCGGTGAAAACCTGGGGATCGCAGTCATCGCCATTTGGCGGGGACGGCAGGCCCTCTTTACCCCCGAAGCCAGCGAAATTATTCAGGCCAACGACATTTTTCTACTGGTGGGGCGCGAAGAACGGATTGCCCAACTTTCCGAGCTGGGTGTCACCTTCGGGCGGGAGGCGGAATCTTTTAGCATTAGCAAATTTAACACCCGCCTGGTTGAGCTGATCCTGACCCCGCACTCGAATTATGAAGGCAAGAGCATCAAAGAAATGAACTTTCGGCGCGCGTATGGCTTCACTGCCGTCGCCTTGCTGCGCCGCGGCCGCAGTTACCGGACTGATTTGGGCGATATGCGCCTCGAACTGGGCGATTCGCTCTTAATGATTGGCCGCCCAGAGCGGCTGCGTGACCTGCGCGCCAATTCCGATATTATTATTCTCGAACCTGACCCGAATACGCGCGCCATTCCGCGCCGCCGGGCTGTTACCAGCATCCTGATTTTGCTTGGGGCGGTTGCCGCCTCGCTGGCCGGCCTGCCTGCTTACCTGGCGGTGCTGGCGGCGGCCTTGCTGGCAATTTTGCTGGGCCTGCTGCCGATCCAGGAAGCCTACCGCTCCATCGAATGGCAGGTGATTTTCTTTATCGCTGGCATGTATGCCGTCAGCCTGGCAACCATCAACACCGGCCTGACCAGCCTGGTCGGCCAATATGTTACCGGACTGATCGCCAACAGCGGCCCGCTGGGCCTGGCGGGCGCGGCTTTTCTGCTCTCGGCAGGCTTAACCCAGTTAATGGGCAGCCAGGCCACGGCTTTTGTGATTGGGCCGATTGCCATCAGCGCGGCCATCCAGCTTGGGGCAAATCCGCAGGCCATCGCGGTGGCGGCCGCCATCGGCTGTTCGGCATCCTTCCTGACGCCGACAGCCCACCCCGTCAACCTGATTATGATGAGCCCTGGCAATTACCATTTTCGCGATTTCTCCCGGATCGGCTTCGGGCTGTTATTGGTAACGTTTTTAACCCTGATGGTCGGGATGGTTCTATTCTGGAATTTATAGGAGGCAAAATGCTTATCAAAAATGGGACATTAATCACGGCGTCTGATACCTTTAAAGCGGATATCCTGGTCGAAGGAGAGCGCATCCGTTTAATTGGCGAAAACCTGAGCGCGCCCCCCGAGACTCTGGTCATCGATGCGAGTGGCAAATTCCTACTCCCCGGCGGGGTCGACCCACACTGCCACTTTGACCTGCCGATGTTCGGGACGGTCTCGTCTGACGATCACTACACCGGCCACAAAGCCGCTGCCTTCGGCGGGACAACCACGGTCATGGACTTCATCGTCCAGGAGCCAGACGGGCTTAAGCATTCGGTGGATCTCTGGCGTGAAAAAGCTGCCAAAGCCGCCATCGACTATTCCTTTCACATGAACCTGACCCACTTCGACGAGGCGGTCGCCGCCGAAATCCCCACGCTGGTCGAGATGGGCATCACCAGTCTCAAAGTTTTCACCGCTTACAATGGCCGCCTGCGCCTGGACGATGGTTCCATCTACAAGGTTCTCCGAATTGCCCGCGAACAGGGCATGTTGGTCATGATCCATGCTGAAAATGGCGATGTGATCGAAACGCTGATCGCAGAAGCGCTCGAGGCGGGCCGCACCAGCCCCGAATGGCACGCCCAGACCCGCCCGGCCTGGAGCGCGGTCGAAGCCAGCCTGCGCGCGGCGGCCCTGGCCGAAATGGCCGATTCGCCGATCTACATCGTCCACATGAACGCCGGGGGCGAAGCGGATATGCTTCAGTACGCCCGTCAGCATGGCGTGAAGGTGATGGGAGAAACCTGCCCGCAGTACCTGTTCTTTACGGTCGAGCATCTCAAACGGCCTGACGGCGCAAAGTGGATTTGCTCGCCGCCCATGCGGAGCGAGGCCGATAACGCCCGCCTGTGGGCCGCGCTTGCCGACGGCACCCTCCAGACGGTTGGCACGGATCATTGCCCGTTTTTCTTCGATGGCAGCCAGCCGATTTTGTACGAGGGCCAGAAAATTGCGATCCCCGGCAAGGAACTTGGCGCGGGCGATTTCACCAAAATCCCGAACGGTCTGCCCGGCGTCCAGGACCGGCTGCCGATTCTGTGGACAACTGGCGTTAACAGCGGCAAGATTACGCCCAACCAGTTTGTGGCTTTAACCAGCAGCAACCCGGCCAAAATCTTCGGCCTGTACCCGCGCAAGGGCGCGCTCGTCCCCGGAGCGGATGCCGACATTGTGATCTGGGACCCGGCTAAAAAGGTGACGTATGGCGTGGCCCACAGCCAGCAGCGCACCGATTACAACTTGTACGAAGGCTGGGAACTGACCGGCTACCCCGAAAAGGTTTTTTTGCGCGGCAAATTGATCGTCGACCGCGAAGAATGGCTCGGAAAATCGGGCGATGGGCAGTTCCTGAAGCGCGGCCAGGGACAAATTTTATGAAACAAGCTGCCCTGACTGCGTTGCTAACCCTGATATTGGGTGTAATTGCATGTCAAAGTTCCACTTTCGCCGAAGAACGTGTCGAACCAGCAACCAGGCCACAAATTATTTTGCAACGGCTCGGAGTAGCTTACCTTGGGCTGGATGGTCAATTCTTGATTGGGAGCGGTTGTCCTGGTGTAGATGGTGAAGGCAATATTGAAAACTATCATTTTGTTGTCAGCGGAGTAAACCCACACCTGGAAGTCAAGCGCATTTTTTTACTTGGCGACAACTCTACCCTGACATGGGCATGGCCTTGCGAGAACTCCTGGGCCTTGCTGGCGCGCGATATGGGAAATGGCAACTGGGAAATCTTTATTGCGCCATCCATGCTGACAAAAGTTTATACAGTTATGTTTTTTTACGAAGATGACAGCCTGGCGGTTGGTATGGTTGTCGTTCCATAAGAAATAGAATAGCTACCGCTACGACATAAAACAGACCTTATGGTTTTATTAAACCTGACATTCTTCCCTTGACTCAGGCTGTCCATCGCCATAGAATCAAATTACAATTCAAGCGAAACAGGGAAGAGACAAGCGCGGAAAAATGCCCGCGCGAGCGCCGAAGGTGCAAATCTGCTGCGGGCACGCGCAGGTGAAACTCTCAGGCAAAAGGACCCACTTTCGAAACACTTCTGGAAAGTTCCCGCCAGGGAACACCGACGGGGCAAGTGCCGCAAGGCGCGAATCTCTCAGGTCTGATTACAGAGGGCGCACGATGGAATTCATGCGCCCTCCACTTTTTAATTGACGTTCACGCTTGGCATTTTGAACCGCGTAACGCTGAGAATTTTTTTGATTGGTTGGGGTTTCGGGCCAGCGCTCGAAATGACAACCAACTCACCCACACAAAGAAGGAGTACTCTTATGTCTAACACCCCCTCCAGCCTGAAATATGCGAAATCTGACGAATGGTTCGACCCGGCGACCGGTAAAGTTGGGATTAGCGACTACGCCCAGGCCCAGCTCTCAGATATTGTCTTCATGGAAATCACCGTCAGCGTTGGCGATCAAGTTGAAGCCGGCGGCCAGATTGCCTCGGTTGAATCGGTCAAGGCCGCTTCCGAGGTCAGCGCGCCTGTCAGCGGCAAAATTGTGGCAATCAACGAAGATCTAGCCAGCGGCCCCGAAGCCATTAACGGCGAACCCTACCAATCCTGGTTTGTTCAGATCGAAGGCGGCGACGGCGCAGATATGCTGGACGCGGCGGGGTACGAAAAACACTGCGAGGAAAGGGCGCATTAGGTGTCAGGTGCGAGGTGTCAGGTTTCAGGTTTTTCCTGACACCTGACCCTTAAAAACCTGACATTTTCCGAAGGAAAACATGACCTACATTCCGATCTCCCCCAAAGAACGGGATGCGATGCTGGAGAAAGTTGGCGTCCAGAGCCTGGATGCGCTCTTTGAAGCTGTCCCGGCCAAGCATCGCTTCCCCAAACTCAACCTGCCTGCGGCCCTGACCGAAATGGAAGCGGCCAGCCTGCTTGACGAAATTGCCCTCAGCAATGAAAATGTGCGCGCCGATCTGGTTTCCTTCCTGGGCGCGGGCATGTATCACCACTACATCCCGTCTGTCGTGGACCACGTCTTACGGCGTGGCGAATTTTACACGGCCTACACCCCCTACCAGCCTGAAATCTCACAAGGCACGCTGCAGGGTATTTTTGAATACCAATCGCTGATGACGGCCCTGACCGGCATGGAGGTTTCCAACGCCAGCCACTACGATGGCGCGACCGCTGCCGCTGAAGCCGTCAACCTGGCTTTTGCCAATTTCCGCGGCAAACGCCGGAAAGTGCTGGTTTCAGCCAGCGTTCACCCGCAGTACCGCGAGGTGATCCGCACCTACACCCAGGGGATGGATTTGACGGTCAGCGGCGACGGAGCGGATGCCGATTTGCAGGCCTCGCCCGAAGCGTTGACTCCGTTAATTGACCAGGATACTGCCGTGGTGCTTGTCCAGTATCCCGATTTTTTTGGGCGCGTTTTCGACTACACCAAACTGATCGAAACTGCCCACGCCCAGGGCGCGCTGGTGTGTGTCATCGCCAACCCAACCGCGCTGGCGCTCTTCAAGACTCCCGGCGCAATGGACGCGGATATCGTTGTGGGCGAAGGCCAGCCGCTGGGGCTGCCGATGTGGTTCGGCGGGCCGTCGCTGGGATTTTTTACCACCAGAAAAGCCTACGTCCATAAAATGGCGGGCAGGCTGGTCGGTGAGACGGTCGATTCACGCGGACAAAGAGCCTACGTCCTGACCCTGACCGCGCGCGAGCAGCACATCAAGCGTGAAAAGGCGACCTCCAATATTTGTTCTAACCAGGGGCTGCTGGCGCTGGCTTCGGCGGTTTATCTCTCCACGGTCGGCCAGACCGGTTTTAAGCAGGTGGCGAACCTGTGTTACCAGAAAGCCCATTACGCTGCCGCGGAACTCAGCAAAATCGAGGGCGTCGGATTGTGCTTTGGGCAGCCCTTTTTCCATGAATTTGCGGTTTGCCTTCCCAAACCGGTCGCTGAAGTCAATGCGCGTCTGCTCGAACACGGCATTTTGGGCGGTTACGACCTGGGACAGGATTACCCGTCTCTCAAAGATCACCTGTTGGTGGCCGTGACCGAAATGAACACCAAAGACGAAATTGATCTATTTGTGGAACTACTGCGGGAGGTGCTCTCATGAGCGGGATTTCAACGACCTTCACGACTGAGCCGACCATCTTTGAACTTTCCTCGTCCGGACGAACCGGCGCGACCTTCCCAAAATCGGACGTGCCAGCCTGCGACCTGCCCAATGATAACCTGCTGCGCGACGACCTGCCCCTGCCCGAACTGGCCGAGGTGGATGTGGTCCGGCATTACATGGCCCTTTCGCGCTACAACTACAGCGTCGACAGCGGTTTTTACCCGCTTGGCTCGTGTACGATGAAGTACAACCCCAAAATCAACGAAGACACCTGCCGCCTGCCGGGATTCCTGTTCACACACCCGTTGCAACCAATTGAAACGGTCCAGGGCAACCTGCTCTTGATGTACCAGATGCAGGAATGGCTCAGGGAAATCAGCGGGTTTGCGGCGGTCACGCTCCAACCGGCGGCCGGGGCGCAGGGCGAGTTTACCGGCGTGCTGATGATGCGCGCCTACCACAAAGCGCGCGGCGATCAGAAGCGCATCAAAATGCTGATTCCCGATGCGGCCCACGGCACCAACCCCGCTTCGGCAGGCATGTTGGGCATGACGGTCAAGGTCATTCCCTCGGATGCGCGTGGCAACGTCGATCTGGAGGTGCTCAAAGCCGAATGTGACGAGACCGTCGTCGGCATGATGCTGACCAACCCGAACACACTCGGCCTGTTCGACGAACACATCGAGCAAGTCGTCAAACTTGTCCGCGATTGCGGCGGCCTGATGTACGGCGACGGGGCCAACCTGAACGCCCTGCTTGGCATCATCCGGCCCGGCGATGTCGGTTTCGACGTGATGCACTTCAACCTGCACAAGACGTTTGCCGTCCCGCACGGCGGCGGCGGCCCTGGCTCCGGCCCGGTCGGCGTCAGCGAACGCCTGGTGGATTTCCTGCCTGCGCCGCTGGTCGGGATTTTAGAAGAACCTGACGAGGATATGCCGGCGTTGTATGGCTTTGTAACCCCCAAGCAGTCGATAGGCCGGATGAAAGCCTTCCACGGCCACTTTGGCGGCGGGTTGGTGCGCACCTACACCTACATCGCAATGCACGGCCCGGACGGGTTGAAAGACATCGCGCAGTACGCGGTCTTAAATGCCAATTACCTGGCGGCGCTTTTGCGTGACACTTACAAAATTCCCTTCGACCGCATCTGTATGCACGAGTTTGTGATGGAAGGCCGCGTTGAAGGCACGGACGTGCGCGCGCTCGACATCTCGAAGCGCCTGATGGATTACAAGTTCCATCCGCCCACCAATTACTTCCCGCTGATTGTGCGCGAAGCCCTGATGATTGAGCCGACCGAAACCGAGAACAAAGACACGCTCGACAGCTTCGCCGCGGCCCTCATCAAAATTGCCGCCGAAGCCCGCGAGAATCCTGAGCTGGTTAAAACTGCCCCGCACACGACCCTCTTTGGGCGCATGGACGAGGTTAAGGCGGCCAGAGAGCTGGTGCTGTGCTGCTGGCTGCCGGAGGGCTACGAGGACGAGTAATTGGTAAGTGGTAATTGGTAATTGGTAAAAAGGAGACAGTCATCCGCGAGGGGACTGTCTCCTTTTGTTTTTAACAGCAATCCAGAAAAATCACATTTGCAAGTATGTTTTCACTGCTTGCAAAAACTCCTTCATACAGCCATGCCTTCGGTGCGGATGCTGCGCAGGAGCGGTTTATCTGCCAGCCGCCACTCTTGCCCGCGGATGAAAACCGGGCTGATTTGTGCAGGTTCCGTAAATCAACATCGTCCCGTTGGGGCGCGGCAGGAAACGTGAGATACATGCCAGCGCTTTTTTGCTTCCCCTCCCGCATAATCATGATAGGATTATCGATAAAAAAGGAGCGAACTATGCAAAGTGTGGTGGTTAGCGGTGTTTCAACCGGGATCGGCTGGGCGGTGACGAAAATGCTGATCGAGCGCGGCTTTCGGGTTTTTGGCAGCCTGCGCAAGGAAACAGATGCCGAACGGCTCAAAAAGGAATTCGGCGCGGGTTTCATCCCGTTGTTGTTCGATGTGACCGACGAGGCCAGGGTCCAGGCTGCAGCCCAAAGCGTGCGCGAGCAGCTCAACGGTGAAACGCTCTTTGGGCTGGTCAACAACGCCGGGATCGCCCTGCCGGCCCCGCTCATGCACCAACCGATCTCCGACTTTCGCAAACAGATCGAAGTCAACCTGATCGCACAGTTCGTCGTCACCCAGGCCTTCCTGCCGCTCCTGGGCGTAGACCGCGGCCTGAAGGGCAAACCAGGCCGGATCGTGAATATCAGTTCTTCTTCAGGCAAGAACGGCTCGCCCTTCGTCGGCGCGTACGCGACCTCCAAACATGCCCTGGAAGGCTTTTCAGAATCGCTGCGCCGCGAATTGATGCTGTACGGGATCGAGGTCATCATCGTTGGCCCCGGCCCGATTGCCACCCCGATCTGGGAAAAGGCTGATCAAATGGATTTTTCCAGCTATCAGAATACGGAATATATGGAAGCCATCAAACGCTTTCAAAAATACGCAACCGACAGCGGCCGCAAGGGCTATCCGCCCGAAAAGGTCGCCCAGGTGGTGCTGCGCGCGCTGACCAGCCCCCGGCCGCGCGTCCGCTATGCGGTCGTGCCGGGCAACCCAATCGTCAACCTGCTGCAGGAGATCCTTCCGAAGCGGATGCTGGACGAGATCATCGCCAGGGGGCTGGGGCTTAAGCCAAAACGTTAATCAGGTGACAAACATCCTGTTAAAACGGGAAAAATGTCAGCTTGCTTCGTGTATCCTTGCGTATAAACTAATAGTATCTTAATACACAGGAGCTCCGCATGAAACGTATCCCTGCTGGAATCTGGGCCTATCTTGTCATTCTTCTTAATTTTGGCTTCGCCCACGTCTGGATGAGCGCCATCAACCGCGCCAATCTGCAAAACTTGTTTTCCTGGATTTTCATCGTTGTTGCCATCGGCTTGATTCTCCTAGCCCGCCGCTTCCACGCCTCCGTGGATGCGCTTCTGGGTGCCTTGGCCGGGCTGCTGCTGTGGGCTGCTATCGGTGAGGCGGGCCAGGCCGGGGAATTATTTGAATATCCGGCCATCTGGGGCGTGGTGCTGGTGCTGACGATTTTCCTGACCCTGCGGCCCGGTTCGCGCTGCGACTTTCACATCTGGGTTCAAAAAGCCCTCGGCATTTACACACCTGCCAGCGACGCCCGTCACTGGTATGCTCCCGGTGCAGCCCTGGCCTTCTTCTGGACTGTTTGGCTGGGCCACATGGCCGAACTAACCGCTTATTACAATCCCAACTTTGGCGTCTATTCCTGGCTAACCTGGGCTATCCTGATCGCCAGCCTGGTTTCGACCCCGTTGATCTTCATTTTCCTGTGGAAAACGACCGACTGGGCCAAAGCCTGGGGCCGCGCTATCCCCTCCGTGCTGATTACATGGATGGCCGTTGAAATTTTGATGAAATGGGAAATCATTCCCAAGCCCTGGGGCTAGGAATTAAATATAAAAGCAGGGCTATCGTTCACGATAGCCCTGCTTTTGTTTTAAGGCGCAATCCGTCCTTACGGAATCCAGACTGGCTCGCTGGCCTGCTGTTGGCTGGCCGAGATACGCTGGACGATATTGCCCGTGAGATCAACAATGTAAATCATGTTTTGGCCCTGATAGGCGACATAAGCGCCGTCTGGCGACCAGGCCGGGTAGACTGCGGCCCCATCGTCGGCCAGCAAGGATTGCGGGATGCCGCCATCGACGCTGATCCGTCTCACTTTCTCTTCGCCGTTTTTACCGTTTGTGAAGAGCAGGCTGCGCCCATCCGGCGACCAGACCGGGTAGTCATCGTAGGCGTTGTTGCTGGTCAGGCGGCGCGGATTGCTGCCGTCTGCATTCATCAGGTAGATTTCGGGGTTGCCGTCGCGCCAGGAAGTGAAAGCAATCGATTGACCGTCTGGCGACCAGGCCGGGCTGGCATTGGGCGCGTCTCCCACCGCCAGGGCGAGGATGTTGCCGCCATCGGCGTCCATGCGGTAGATGCCGGCGCTGCCGTCACGGTTCGAGACGAAAAGCAGCCAGCGGCCATCCGGCGACCAGGTTGGGCGGCCATCCCCTGCGGCGAGGTTGGTCAGGCGGGTTTCGGCCAGGGTTTGGATGTCGACCGCGTAGATTTCAAAGTTGCCGTCTCGGAACGATTCAAATGTCACCAGGCGGCCATCGTGCGACCAGCTTGGCCAGCCGTCTTTGGCGGTCGAACTGGTCAGGCGGGTAACTGTCTGGTCGCTCAGGCGCAGCATGTAAATATCCAGATTGTTGTTGAGGCTGGCCGCGTATGCCAGAAATTGACCGTCGGGGGAGAGGACGGGCGTGTCTTTGGGCGCGCCGTCATTGGTCAGGGCAACCGGCTGGCTGCTGCCGTCGGCGCTCGCCAGCATGACTTCGGTGCGGCCATCGCTCATTTTTGCGATGTAGACAATTTGGCCGCGCGGGCCAAGGGCTGCGGTTGGCAGATCGGACGGTTTTTCTGGCATGAGCGCGGTGGGTTCGGGGGTCGCAATATTCCCGGCAGGGGTGGCGGTCAGAGAGTCGGCTACCAGGGTTTCTTGCGCGCCTGCCGCGCCTGCCAGCCCCTCGCCCGATGCGCCCGCCGCGCTGCAACCGATCAGCAGCAGCGAGAAGAGAGCTAGCGCGGAAAACGCCAGTTTGCGGTAATTTGCTTGAAAGAAGGGAGAAAGATTTGTTTTCATAATGCCTCGTCGGACTGGATTGTGAATTCTATAACATTAGTCGAATGGGGCAATTGAAAAGGGTTACGCCCAACAACTCTGTAAAGCAGGGGCCGGGCGCGGCCAGCGAAAAGGGCCAGACCTAACAATTACGCAAGGTCTGGCGCTACTCCTCTTCGTCTTGGGCGCGCATGGCGCGCAGTTTGGCTTGCAGGTTGCGGAAATACTCGCTTTCAGTGATTTCAGTGGCTTTCTCGCGGCGCTGTTTCTCGTCGATCTGAATCCGCAGTTGAGCGACTTCCTGTTTCAATTTTTCTTCGCGCGCCTGAACCTGGGCGGCCATCCGTACAAAATCGGCGGCCAGGGCTGAGAGCGACGTATCGTGGACCTTGCCCGGCGTCTGGATGGCGGCATAGTTGCCCTCGGCCAGGCGTTTGACCCACTGCCGAATCTCGCCAATAAAATCGGTGGTGTAGCGGATGCGGCCGCTCAGGCCGCGCATCACGCTCATCGCAACTTGCGGCTGGCTGGCGAGCAGGTCACGGAAGTCCGCAATGCTCAGGCTGGCTATTGCGCAATCGCTTTCGGCGCGGGCGCTGGCCGAGCGTGGCAGGTGGTCGATCAACGCCATTTCGCCCAAAATTTCTCCCGCTTTGAAAATGCGCAAGGCCTGGCCGGTTTGCGGGCTGCCCGGTTCGGGCATGTAGATTGCAATCTGGCCTGCGCGCACCAGGATCATCTCGCTGCCGGAATCGCCCAGATTAAAAAGAATCTGGCCGGCGGAGAGCGACCGGGTCTTCAGGTGGGCTGCCAGGCTTTTGATCTCAGCCGCTGACAGGCTCACGAAGAGCGGGTTTTTCTGTAAAATTTCGCGCAGGTCATTCATGGTTTGTTCCTGAAAAGATGGGCAAAAGCAGGTGAATATAGGCCAGGTCTTCAAACGGCTGCCAGCGCCAGGCTTCCCACGGGCCGCTCTGGCCTTTCTTGATGCGCGTCAGCGCATTTTGGACGACGACGCGCGGCCCGGTTTGCAAGGCGGGCGGCGATTTTGTCAGCCATTCAAGCGATTCCTGGAGCAGGGCCAGGCTGGCATGCGGGTCAGTTTGGGCCAGCCAGGTCAGTTCGGCGCGGCGATAAGCCGTCAGGGCCAGGCCGGGCGGGTTGGCCGGTTTTTGGACGGCTGTTTGGGCCCAGGTGTATTGCTTGCCCGCCGCGCCCAGATCTGCGGCTTGGAGCGCGTCATCACCCAGGCGGATGGCGGCCAAGGCGGCGCAGCTGCTTTCGGCGATGGATTGATAGAGCAGGATGGCCTGCGCCCATTGCCTGGAAAGGTCTTGCAGCAAGGCCCGCGCCCGCAGGCAGGCCTCGGATTCCGTTTTGGGGAGTGTTTGCAGGGCGGCTGCGGCCAGGCCGCTGACATCGCTCCCGGCCCGCCAGGCCAGCCAGGTTTGCAGGGTTTGGAGTCGCCAATCCGCAGGCGGATTGGGCTGGGATCGGATCAATTCGTCCAGTTGTTTTTCGACCTGGGCAATTTTTCCCTGCGCCGGCCAGGAGAGGGCCACGACCGCCATCAGCCGGGTGGCAAGTTCGGGCGGCAGGGCGGTCAGCGGCGCGGCAGAAAGGGCCGCTTCGCTGGCTGCTGCTGCGGCGGGCAGTTCGCCCTGCTGGAGGGCCAAAACTGCCAGCCCAAGCTGGGCGCGGGCTTTTTGCAATCCGACCGGCGGGCCGGCGGCTGCGGGTGGAATCTGTTCCAGCATCGCCACAGCCCGGCTAAAGAGCGCTTCGTTTGCCCTGGTTGGGGGGGCCAAAAGCTCACCGGCGGTATTGGCTTGTTGGGCGGCCTTAAGCCATTGCCCAGACATTTCGTAATGATAAGCCAGCGTTTCGGCGGTTTGATGGGGCTGCGAGTCTTGCGAGTCGTCGAGAAAGGCATCGATTTTATCGCGCAGCTGGCGGCGGGTGGAGCGATGTTGGATGTGTTCGGCGAGCAGGGCGTGCAGTTCGCGGCGGCGCTCGAAGGGCAGGCTGTTGTAGAGAATTTCACGGTAATTGGGTTGTTCGAAGGTGTAGCGCGGATCGAGGCGGGTTTTATCGTCGCGGATCAGGCGCGATTGCGAGAGATTGTGCAGGTAGCCGGTGAGCGAAACGGGGTCGAGCGCGCCTTGCAGCAGGGCTTCAAGATCGCTGCGCCGAAACTCGAGGCCGACGACCGAGGCCAGGCGGACAATTTCACGCTGGTTTTCGGGCAGGCTTTCGATGGTGCTTAAGACCAGTTTTTGGAGAATATCTGAGTTTTGCAGGCTGCTTTTTAGGCCGGTCGGGTCGATAGTGTGGGTTTGTTTGATCCAGCGGCTGATTTCTTCGGCAAAGAGCGGGCTGCCGTGGCTCTGTTCGTAGATTAAATCTGCCAGGCCTTCGGTCAGGATGGCGGCGGCCAGGCTGTTAATCTCTGCCCGGCTGAGGGGTGTCAGCTCAATGGTCGCCACTTTTTCGGGCAATCCCTGGTGCGGACGCCCGACCAGCAGAAAGAGGACTGGCTGGCCGGCCAGGGCCTGGCTGAGCTGCAGCAGGGTTTGACGCGAAAGTTCGTCGAGCCAGTGGCCGTCTTCGATGAAAATCAGCAGGGGCGCGCTTTCAGAGAAAGCCCGCAGCAAGGCTGCCAGCGCCGATTGCTTTTGGGCGGTCTGACGCTCTGATACGGGGCTGGTTACACTGGCAGGCGTGGCGCGGCTGCCTGCCAGCTGCTCGAAGACCTCTGAGCGGCTGGCTTTGCGGCTGGCCCGGCCCTGTTTGACCCTGTTGAATAAATCGTCGCCATCGCCGGGCTGGTCTGGCGCATCTGTGGAGAACTGCGCCTGGCGCAGGCCGAGCAGGTCGGTCAGGGCTGATTTGTGGGCGGGCGGCAGCTTGTGTGCTGCGGAGAGCTGCTCCAGTTTTTCAGCCTGAATGAGCGGGTGGTCGATTGGGGTGATGCCTGCCAGTGAGCGCACCAGCCCGATCCAGCAGGTATCGGCTTTCTCGGTTTGGTAGGAATGGCACTGGAAGGATTCGACGCGCCAGCCGTTGAGAAGGGCTTGCCGGGCGAGAGTATCGGCCAGGTGGCTCTTGCCAATCCCGGCCGGCCCGCTCAGGGAGAGCAGTTGCCCGTGGCCCTGGCGGACGGATTCAAAAATTGCCAGGGCGGACTTTAATTCAGCGTCGCGGCCAATCAGCGGGCTGCGTTCCTGAATCCGGCTGAGGAGCGAGTCTGCGCGCGGGCCATCGACTTGAAAGATGGCAATCGGCTTTTTCTTGCCTTTGACGCGCACCGGCGGCAGTTTGCGGGTGACGTAAGCGCTGCTGATCCGCTCGAAGACGGGTTCGCTGATTAGAATTTGGGCGGGCTGGGCGGCGCTCATCAGGCGGGCTGCCAGGTTGACCTCGTCGCCCATGACGGTATATTCGCGGCGGGTGGATGAACCGGCCTGCCCGGCAAAGGTCTCGCCGAGGGTGATGCCGATGCGGTGCTCGATCAACGCGCCACAGAAATCTGGCGGCAGGTGGCGGGATAGCTTTTGCGCCCAGCGCCGGTTGAGGCCTTGTAGGGCGCTATTCATCGCCAGGGCTGCCCCCACTGCGCGCTGCGGATCGTCTTCGTGGGCAATTGGCGCGCCGAAGAGGGCCAGCAGCTTGCTGCCTTTGCTGTAAGGGTCGATCCGGCTGATGATGCCGCCAAAGCGGCTGATGGCTTCTTGCATATTGTTGAAATAGGCGCTCAACAGGCCGGTCACACGTTGTGCGCCCTGCTCGCCCCACAGGCCAAGCAGGGTTTCAGGGCCGGTAAAGTTGCAAAACATGACCACGGTTGGCCGGTATTCGCTCTGCACCTGGCGCTGCGAAGCGTGTGAGATGATCCGGTCGAGCAGTTCTTCTGGCAGGTAGGGCGATAAGGCTTGAATTTTGGAGAGGGTCTTTTCCAACTCGGCATTCAGTTCTGGCAGGCTGGCATCCCAGGGCATGCTGCGCGCGCGCCGTTTTTGCGGGCGGATTTCAAAGCTGTCCAGGTCATCTTGCAGGCCGAATGTCAGGCGGAAAAAGCGCGGGTTGACTGCGCTTATTTCATATTCGGCTTGCAAGATCTCGGCGGCGTTGGCGTTCATAACCAGCAGGCCCGGCGCGGACAGGCCTTCGGCTTGCAGTGTTTGCGAGACCGTTTCACCAATCAGGGCATATTCCATCCGTTTGGGGCTGCCAATGCTGGCTGCCAGGAAACTTCCGGCGGCCAGGCCGAGCTTCATCGAAAGCGAAACCGGGCCGAGCGGGGTCGGGATGTCGCTAAATTCGTCCATGGCCCGCAGCATGCGCAGCCCGGCCCGGGCCGCCCAACGGGCGTGCTCGCCATTTTCCTGGGCGGGGAAGTAGATCAGGGTCGCGTCGCCTGCAAATTTGAGCAGGATTCCGTTTGACCAGGCGATAATGTCGATCATCGCCGTGAAATATTGGTTGATGAAACCGGTCAGGTGTTCGGCGCCTTGTGGGCCAAGCGCAGCCAGGCGTTCGGAGAGGGCGGTGAAGCCGCTCACGTCTGAAAAGAGCAGGCAGCCGCGTAGAATTTTGCCATCCACCAGGCCAGGGATGGGATGATCGAGCTTTGCTTGGACCAGGTTGGCGGGCAGGTAGGTCGAGAGGGTGTGAAGCAGCGAGTTGAGACGTTCGAGGGCGTTGATGTAAATGCCGCTGCGCGGCGTGTCGCCGCTCAGCTTGCGCCACAGGTCGGGCGGCAGGTAGGTCTGCAGCTCGGGCGCAAGGCGCAGGCCATCGCCATCCGGGCGGAAAGGGATTTGGGATTTGAGCGGCCCGGCGTCGTGGGCGGTCAGTGCCAGCTCGTGCAATGAATCCAGTTGTTTTTCTTCAATCGAATCAAACAGGCTGGCCAGGCTGGATACAGTCCGGCGCGGACGCGGGGTTGGCGGGTCATCGCTCATGGAAGGGTTTCCTGTCGTGGGGCTTAATTAGGGCTGATCGGCGTACAGCACGACCCGGTTTTTCCCGCTGCGCTTGGCGCGGTAGAGGGCCTGGTCGGCGTGTTCGAGTATTTCTTCGCCATTTTTGCCATGCTGAGGGAAGCTGGCTACGCCGAGCGAAATGGTTGTGCCAAAACTGATTCCGTGTTGTTTGATCTGAAGGCTCTCAAACCCGGCCCGGATTTTCTCCGCGCAGCGAATCAGGATTTCAAAGGAAGCCCCCGGCATGATAATCACAAATTCCTCGCCGCCAAACCGGCAAACGCTATCCGCCGCGCGGACGCATTTCTTTAAGCTGCTGGCAACGGTTTGCAGCATCAGGTCACCGGCGCGATGGCCGTAGGTATCGTTAATATTTTTGAAAAAATCGATATCCGCCATGATGACGCCGACGCTGCCGCCCTGTTGAATGGCGCGCACAATTTCGTCGCGTAAAATCTCTTCCATGCTGCGGCGGTTGAGCAGCCCCGTCAGCGAGTCAAATGTGGCTAATTTGCTCAGGTCTTCGAGCACTTCTTCCTTCTGGCGTTCGCGGACGGTGCCGCGCCGGCGTTCTTCGTCCGATTCGCGGACGCGTCCGCTCAGGATGCCCATCAGGCTCAGGCTGAGGGCCGGGTTTTCAGCCAGAAATTGGTGAAAGGTCTCACGCTCGAGGCTCCAGAGCAAGACCTGGGTCAGCGCAATCACCGTTGCGGAGCGCGGACGATTTTCGAGCAGGGCCATTTCGCCGATTGCGTCACCGCTGGTGCGGAACCCAATCACCGTTGGCGATTCGATTTCGCCTTTGAGGATCACGGCCTGCCCGGAACGGATCACGTAGAAGAAATCGCCCGGCTCGCCTTCGTGGACGATGATTTCCCCGGGCTGGCAGCTTCGTTCCAGCAACGTTTGGCCGTTTTGTTTTTTCTCCATCCAAGTCAACAATTCCTTAAAGGAGGTCTCATTCGCCGGGCGTTGATGCAGGGCGTAAATTGAAAGGAATTTGTCCAGTTCGGCGCGAGGCAGGATGGCGGGAGTCATGAGAAGACTTTCAGCGTCCAGAAGAAGACTCAGGCGGCAGGTGTTCTGAGGCTATTTTCGGCGCAAAATTTTTTGAAAAGGATTGTCCAAAAGAGTGATCTGCTTCATTATAAAGCGAAAGCAGGTCTCTGCAAGTCGCTGCCTGTTTTGCAGCCCCCGCAATTTTTTTTTCACTGTCCGCCGAAACCTGCTTCAGCGAGGAAGCTGGTTTTTCTTATGCAACTCCAATCGTGGAGTCGCCGCCAAATCTCGTATAATGGGGCTGTAGATCACAAGAAAGCAGGTAGACCGACATGATTCTGAGCAAAGTTTAATTTGCTGTATTTTTTTGCAGGATAATTTGCCAAATTATCCCGCTTTCATTACACCCATTCACGGATCATCGCATCCCTTTACACTTTATATGGAAAACCCAATGACTACCCAACATGGAATTACCGACGACCTCGATGCCCTGCTAAATGTCTTGCCTGAAAACATCGTCGAGGCCGTTCACAAAGTCAATCATTACGATAAACTGCTCGAAATCATCATGGACCTTGGGCGTGTTCCCACTGCCCGCTTTACGGATGGCGAAGTCACCCTGCGCGAGGCCGAAATTAGCGCGGATGAAATTGCCAGGACGGTGAAAGGCCTGGGCGATTTTGATGCGGACAACCGCGCCGGCATCGAGCGCACCCTCCATCGTATCTCGGCCATTCGCAACCGGCGCGGCGCAATCGTCGGGCTGACCCTGCGGGTTGGGCGCGCGGTCTACGGTACAATCGATATTATCCAGGATGTGATCGAAAGCGGTCAATCCGTCCTTATTTTGGGCCGGCCTGGGGTGGGCAAGACCACCCTGCTGCGTGAAGCCGCCCGCATCCTTGCCGAATCGCGGCGGGTCGTGATAGTCGATACTTCCAACGAAATCGGCGGAGATGGCGACGTGCCGCACCCGGCGGTTGGGCGTGCGCGCCGGATGCAGGTCAAAGTCCCGACCCAGCAGCACGAGGTCATGATCGAGGCGGTTGAAAACCACAACCCTGAAGTGATCGTGATCGACGAAATTGGGCGCGAACTGGAAGCCCTGGCCGCCCGCACCATCGCCGAGCGCGGTGTCCAGCTGATCGGGACGGCCCACGGCCAGAGCCTCGACAACCTGCTCCAAAACCCGACCCTGAGCGATTTGGTGGGCGGAATCGAGGCCGTTACTCTCTCGGATGAGGAAGCGCGCCGGCGCGGCACCCAGAAAACGGTGCTGGAACGGCGCGCCCCGCCGACCTTCGATGTGCTGATCGAAATCCAGAGCCGCGACCAGTTTGCGGTTCATGCCGATGTAACCGAAGCGGTCGATTCGTTCCTGCGCGGCTATCCGCTGCCAGCTGAGAATCGGACGCGCGCCGAAGATGGCAAGATTCGGGTCGAGAAAATGGCAAGTGTCGATCCGCGCAAGACGAGAATCGATCCGCGAAGCCCGAACAACGACACCCGACCTCCGAATAACGAATATCGAACAGCCAATAAAGAACCGCAGCTCCCCGAAAGTGCGCCGCGCACCCCGCTTCCGACCATCAAGATTTATCCGTATGGGGTGGCCCGCAATCGCCTGATGCAGGCGGCCAAACGGATGAGCGTGCCGGCCATCGTGGTGCGTGAACCCTCCGAAGCAGACGCGCTGATTACGCTGCGGGCCTACTACCGCAACCGTCAGCAGCCGATTATGGAGGCTGAAAGCCGCGGGATGCCGATTTATGTTTTGCGGGCCAACACCGTCAGCCAGATGGAGCAGTTCTTGAGCGATTTATACAATTTAAACATCCCGTCTGAGGCGGGCAGTGAGAACGAGGAGGCCCGCCACGCGACCCAGCAGGCGATTGTCTCGGTCTTGAACGGCGAACGGTATGTCGATATGCCGCCCGCCACGCCGGTCATTCGCCGCATTCAGCATGAGATGGCCCGCGCCGCAGACCTGGTTTCGCATTCGTATGGCAAAGAGCCGAGACGTTATGTAAGAATTTTTAGGGATTGAGAATTAGCGCATGTTCATCACACTCGAAGGCCCTGAAGGCTCTGGCAAAACATCCCACCTGCCGCATCTCGTCCAGTTTTTGCGTGAGAAAGGGTATGTCGTTTTCCCAACCCGCGAACCGGGCGGAACCTCGATTGGCGAACAAATCCGCGAGGTGATTCATGATCTGAAGAACGCCGAGATGGACCCGCGCACTGAAACTTTGCTCTACCAGGCCGCCCGCGCCCAGATCGTGGAGCAGGTCCTGCGTCCGCGTTTACAGGATGGAGAAATCGTGCTTTCTGACCGTTATGCCGATTCGACGATTGCCTATCAGGGCTACGGCCACGGCCAGCCGCTCGAACAGATCCGGCAGCTGGTCTATTACGCCACCGGCGGCCTGCTGCCTGATCTGACGATTTTGCTCGATCTGGACGTGGAAACCGGCTTGCAGCGCAAATCCCGGCAGGAAGAGTGGAACCGGATGGATGCCTACACCGTTGATTTTCATCGGCGGGTGCGGGCCGGGTATCTCGAAATGGTTGCTGCTGAACCCTGCCGCTGGCGGGTGGTCGATTCGGGCCAAAAATGGGACGTGGTCCAGTCCGAACTCAGGCAGATGATTATTGCCAAGCTAAACGATTAAAATCGAAACATGCTTGACCGTTTTTTGTTCAAAGGAGTGTTGTGATGAAACGAGACTACATCCAAAGCATGTTGGGCCAGAGCGAGCATATTCTGCTGATCACACGTCAGCATTGGTTTGTGCTGAGCAGCACAATTTTTGCTGAAATTGTTGTGGCCGGGGCGGTGATTGTCTTTGGCACGGTTGCCACGGTTAACTTCCCGCTGGCGGCGTTTTCTTACGCGCTGGTTTTGATTCCGTTGGGCAGCATGCTCCACGATATTTTGGGTTGGTACAACCGCCAGTACATTGTCACCAACCGGCGCGTGATTCAGATTAACGGTGTCATCAACAAAAACGTGGTCGATTCGTCTCTTGAAAAGGTCAACGATGTCAAGATGACCCAATCCTTCTTTGGCCGGATGTTCGATTACGGCGACATCGAGATCATGACCGCCAGCGAGTTGGGCGTCAACCTGTTTAAGCGGATCGGCGACCCGGTCAAGTTTAAGACCGCCATGCTGAATGCCAAAGAGAAAATGGGCTTTGATGAGGTGGGCGAACGCCCCAGGCGGGCTGAGAACATTCCAGCCCTGATTGCGGAGTTGGACGGCCTGCGTCAAAGAGGGATTGTCACGGAAGCGGAATTTCAACAGAAGAAGCAAGACTTGCTGGCGAAGATGTAAGCTCCTCCTCCCGGAATCATTTAAATAAAAATCGGCCGCTTGTGGCGGCCGATTTTTATTTTCCAGGGGTAGGGTGTATGGCGTTCTCAAAGTCGCTTGACTGTTGGGTGCAAATAGGGCATGTCATGTGAGGGGATTGCCACGCCGCGAAAAAACTGCGGCTCGCAAAGGCATTTTCGACTTTGAGAAAGCCATGGGGGAGGGTATGGGCAGCTAACAGATTTTCTTTAATTTGCCGCTTTCCCACGAAGTTTAAAGGCTTTGGCCGCGCGCACGCGGAAAAATACAGACTTTTAAATCCTTCTGGTTTTCCTTCGTGGTTAAAGGTTTAATCTTCGCCTTCGTATTTTTCTGTGTTTTCCAGCATACTTTGATAGAGCGCCAATAGATTGCGGCGGTGGAGGGGTTCTGCCAGCCCGCTCAGGTAAACCCGGCTTTTGCCAAATTCTTCAATTTGGAGCTCGTCCAGATATTCAAGCGGATTTTTGCGTTTTAATGCCGTCCGCACTGCTTTGCGGACAGCCGAGAGATAAGCCAGGTTCTCTTTGACCGCCATCTCAATTTCGCCGCGTAGAATCACGTCACCATGCCCCTGGACGATATTTTCCAGGCCCATTTTGCCGATTTTCTTAATCGAAGCGGCCAACTCGTCAATATCGCCATCGACCAGGTAAGGCAGCGACATGAACGCGTCGCCCGCAAACAGGATGCGGTCTTCCTCGACCAGCACCGAAATCCCATCGTTGCTGTGTCCCATGGCCGCCGAAAGAATCAGGTTTTTCTTGCCAACCCGCAGGTTGATTTCTCCCTGATCAAAGGTCAGGTGCGGCAGGACAATTTTGACCTGTTTCAGGGACGCATTCTGCTTTTTGGCGGTTTCAAGCGAGGCGATGCCTTTTTCGGCCAGTAATTTGCGGCAGAGCGAATGCGCCAGGATGGTTGCGCCAGGGAAAAAGCAATTGCCCCAGGTATGGTCGGCGTGGTAATGGGTATTGATGACATACCGTACCTGAAGATTAAGTTCATGCTCAACAAATTCACGGATGCTCAAGGTCTCTTCGGGGGTGGCAAGCGTGTCAATAACCACAGCCCACTGGGGCCCGGCAATAACCCCGGCAGTCACCTGGGCATAAATTTCTGATTGGAACCAAAATACATTTTCTGAAACGCGTTCGCGGTGCATAGCAGCCCTCAAAAGAAGATTGGCTAAACATAGCATAAATGCGCAGCAAAATCAAGATAGTCAGACAACTTTTTATGGCTTTCTCAAAGTTGGAAATGTGATTGCGAGCCGCAGTTTTTTCGCGGCGTGGCAATCCCCCGACAGGATAGGAGATTGCTTCACCCGGCTCAAGAACGCCGGGTTCGCAATGACAGGCCATATTTGTCCCCAACAGTCAAGCGACTTTGAGAAAACCATAGACAACTTTTAGGGGGGCTTTCTTAAAGACCGTGAGCGCTGGCGAAACGCTGAGAATCGCGCCGCGCGAAGTTCTACGCTTTTTCTGGCGTTCCTCGCGCTCTGCGCGCTAAAAACTGCAAAAGCGATCCATCTGACAATGTTTGCTTTTTCGGTGTAAAAAAGAAAGATGGGAAGAGAACAGGTTGTTTTGACCCGTGATAATTGAATTCAAGTGAAAAAAAGCGCAAAATGGTATTATAAATACACCAAACGCCAACTAAAGGAGAACAAGATGCCCGGTAAACACTATATTCTACTGTCCCTGTCCATGCTTTTTTTCGTTGGCCTGGCTTGCGCCTTGCCGAATATGACCCCCGCCCCTCCAGAATCAGAATCGATTGCCGCGCCTGAGGTGGATACAACAAAAATTGCCCTCGAAATCCAATCGACGATGCTGGCCGAGCAACTGACGCAAAACGCCAACCAGGTCGAGCAAGCGCCTGTTGTCGTCGAGGCCACCCAGGCTCCCGTCCAGCCCCAGGCCGATATCCCCGTCCCACCGACTGAAATTGTCCCAAGCGCCACGCCCGATATTGAAGAACGCATGAAAACCGCAAAAATCCTGGTATACGAAGACACTCAGGGGATTGGGTTGTGGATCAAAGATGCACTCGATGGGATGGGTTTGAAATACACCCATCTCGGCGACCGCAGCGGCGATTTTATGAGTCAGCTAAACTCCGGCACCAAGTGGGACTTGATTATTTTGGGCGCGGAATCCAAGAGTAAAGTCCAGGGCGAATTTTGGGACGCGATTGTCGAACGCGTCGCCCGCGACGATACGGCCCTGATTGCCGAAGTCTGGTATCTTGATAGCTTGGGCGAGGGACGCATCAAATCGCTCCTGACCGGCTGCGGGGTGCGCTTTCAACGTGATTGGGACCTGGCCGAATCGATTTACTGGCTGCAATCGGATCATCCTGTGTTCAGCGAACCGAATAACACGGTCGCCCTGATTCATTACAACCGCCACTGGGCAAACCAGGCCGGGGATTTAATCAAACTCTCCGCAGGCAGCGAGGCCACTCTGCTGGCAGGAACTTTCCAAAAACAAAAATCAGATTACGGCGTGATGGCGTCTTGTTACGAGGGGCGGGTTATCCTGCAAACTTTTTCCAACCACGATTATCGCTATAGTGAGATCGTCCCACTCTGGCAGAACTACATTTATTACACTTTGAAAAACAGATTTTTGGCAGTTCCCTGATAAAATTAGGTCAATATCTAACCCAAACAAACAGGAGAGTTCCTCATGACTTTTAGCCAATCCCCCTGGAAACTAAGCGACCTTTTCCCCGCCAGCGATGCCCCTCAACTGCAAGCCGCCTTTGACGAGCTCCAAAAACAAGTCGCAGAATTTGAGCAATACCGTTCCGATCTGAAGCCCGGCCTGGATGCGGAACATTTCATGGAAATTCTCGAACATTCTGAAAAAACAAACCGCCTGGCTTCGCGCGTCTACGGTTTTGCCGGGCTGATGTTTGCCGCCGATACCCAAAACCAGGCAGCCATGGCCTTGATCGGGCGCGTTCAACAGTTTTTTGCTGAGATCCAAAACCGCACCCTTTTCTTTAGCCTGTGGTGGAAAGACCTGGACGATGCCAACGCCAGGCGCTTGTTGGATGTTTCGGGTGATTACCGTTACTACCTCGAAGCCCTGCGCCTGCAAAAACCGCACACCCTGAGCGAACCGGAAGAAAAGATTGTCAACCTGAAGAACGTCACCGGCGCCGAGGCCATGACCACCCTCTACGACTCGATCACCAATCGCTATCTCTTCAAACTCGAAATCGACGGAGAGACGCGCGAAATGACTCGCGGCGAATTGATGTCCTGCGCCCGCAGCGCCGACCCTGACCTGCGCGCTCGCGCCTACCAGGAACTATATCGCGTCTACGGGGACGACGGCCCAATTCTTGGGCAGATGTACCAGACCCTCGTCCGCGATTGGGGCAACGAAAATGTCAGATTGCGCAAACATGCCAAACCCATCGCCGCCCGCAATCTCCATAACGATATTCCTGATGAAGCGGTTGAAGCCTTGTTGTCGGTTGCCCAAAAGAACGCTGGCGTCTTCCAGCGCTTCTTCAAAATCAAGGCCCGCCTGCTGGGCATCCCTTCGGGAAAACTGCGCCGCTACGATGTTTACGCCCCGGTCAGCGAATCGAGCAAGGAATATCCCTTTGAAAAAGCGGCCCAGATGGTGCTCGAATCCTTCTCTGAATTTCACCCGGATTTTGGCAAAAAGGCCCAACGCGTTTTTGACGACAACCACCTCGACAGCGAAGTCCGCAAGGGCAAACGCGGCGGCGCTTTCTGCTGGACGGTTGAACCTGCCCTGACCCCCTGGGTGCTGGTCAACTACCAGGGCAAAGGCGACGATGTCGCCACCCTGGCCCATGAACTCGGCCACGCCATCCACTCGATGATGGCCGAAAGCCACAGCGTTTTTACGCAGAGCTCTTGCCTGCCGCTGGCCGAAACCGCATCGACTTTCGGCGAAATGATGCTGATCGACCGCCTGATGGCTGAAGAAAAAGACCCCGCTGTGCGGCGCGACATGCTCTTCCGCCAGATTGACGACAACTACGCCACCATCATGCGCCAGTCTTTCTTCGCCCTGTTCGAGAAAGAAGCCCACGAAATGGTGCAAAACAACGCCTCTGTGGATGAACTGGCAGCCGCCTATCTCGAAAATCTCAAAACCCAGTTCGGCGATTCTGTCGAAGTCAGCGATGAATTCAAATGGGAGTGGGTCAGCATTCCGCACATTTTCCACACCCCCTTCTATGTTTACGCCTACGCTTTCGGGCAACTGCTGGTGCTGGCGCTCTACAAACAGTTCAAAACCGAAGGCGAATCATTCAAGCCCCGCTACATGAAACTGCTCGCCGCGGGCGGCTCTGAAGCTCCCGAAAAAATCCTGCAAGAATCCGGAATCGACATCCGCAGCGCAGCCTTCTGGCAGGGCGGATTTGATGTCCTGAATGGCCTGGTAGACGAGCTGGAAAAACTATAAACATTAAATCCGAATAAATAGAAAAGAGAGAGCCGATCAGGCTCTCTCTTTTCTGATTCAATAACTACGCCTCATACTCCCCCGCTTCGTCATCAACTTCCATGATTGGCTCCTCCGCCGGCTTGCGGTCGAGCATTTGCATCTGCAAAGCCACTACTTTGGTAAAATACTTTGTCTCGCCTTTTTCGTCATATTTGTCGGTCTTCAAGCGGCCTTCAAGGTAGACCAGCGAACCTTTATGCAGATATTTCTCGCAAATTTCGCCCAATCCGCCCCAGGCCTCGATGTTCACCCATTCCGTATATTCCTTGGTCTCTCCGGCGGTCTTCCAGCGCTGGGTGACTGCCAGGCTGAAGGTCGTCAACTTCTTGCCGGTCGGCGTATAGCGGCTCTCCGGGTCCTTGCCCAAATAGCCCATTAACTGAACACGATTTAGAGCAGGCATTGTTTCCTCCTGAATGAAAGATGGATTTTCTTAAGTGTAGGATTAAATAAAAAAATGTCAAGAACCTTTTTATCTTTTCTGCGTTTATCGATTGCGCTGGGCCTTTTAACAAGCTGCGCTGTTTCCCCCGCCCCCCGCACGGACTCTCCTCCTCAGCCGGTTCCCGCCACCCGCTCCCCGACAATTGCCCCCCCCGCGACAGCCACGTCAACGCCCAAGCCAAGCCCCCCCCAGACGGCGACCCCCACCCAAACTCCCCGTCCGCGCCGCGTCCTCATCCTCAGCATTGACGGTTTGCGCCCCGACGCCATCTCGCTGGCCCCGATGCCCAACTTGCTCGAATTGATGGAAGGCGGCGCCTACAGCCTGACTGCCCAAACCACCTTTCGGAGCGCCACCCTGCCCGCTCACGCCTCCATGCTGACCGGGCAATGCCCCTCCAAACACGGAATCAACTGGAACGATTACCAGCCCGCAGATGGATTTGCAGCCGGGCAATCGCTCTTCAGGCTCGCCAAAGATGCCGGGCTGCGCACGATTATGTTTGTCGGTAAAGAAAAACTGCGCCAGATAACTCCCCCTGAAACCACCGATGTTTATCGCTACATCAACGACCGCGACCTGGTCATCGCTGCTGAAATCATCCCAGAGCTGCAAAAAGGCTTTGGACTGGCCTTCATCCATTTTCCCACCGCCGATTGGATGGGCCACGAATACGGCTGGCTCTCCCCTGAACAGTTCAGCGTCCTGCGCCGGGCCGATCAAGCCCTCGCCAGCATCCTCGCCGCTCTCGAAGAATCGGGCCTGCGTGAAGATACGCTCTTCATCATCAGCGCTGACCATGGCGGCCACGAGCAGACGCATGGTTCCAGCCGCCCGGAAGATATGACCATTCCCTGGATAATTTATGGGCCGGGGGTCATCCCGGGTCAAATTACGAGGCCGGTCAACACGGTCGATACCGCCGCAACCGCAGCCTGGTTCCTGCAACTGAAGCGCCCCGCCGCATGGGATGGCCTTCCGGTGCTTGAAGCCTTCGGAGAAGAATCTGGCCCGCTGCCTCAACCGCGCTGTCCCTAGCGCGGGCCAGGTTTATCGCGCAGGTTTAGGGAGGCGCGTTCCAGGGCAGGTACTTGCCAAACGTCTCCAGGTCGCAGCCATAATCGACGGGCCTGCGCCACAGGTAATACAGATTGCTGGGACGCTGGCTAAGAAACGCGCCCAGCCCAACTGCCGCAACGTAGTTGGTGCTGACGGTTCTCATGGCCGAATCATTTTCTACGCCAAACGGGTAGGCAAATGTTTCGACTGGCAAACCAAGCTCACGCTCGAGCCTGGTTCGTGAATCGACAATTTCATCCCAAAGAAAACTCGTTTGGGTTAAATCTGTATGGCTCATCGAATGGCTGCCAACTTCCCAACCGGCAGCCGCCAGGCTCTGAACTTGTTCTGCATTCATGTATCCATCTGCCTTCAAGCGATTTCCCACCAGGTAATTTATGCCCGTGAAGCCAAACTCTTGCATAATGGGGAAAGCATTTGTAAAAACAGAGATATCGCCATCGTCAAAGCTGATCACCACGGGCCGCGCCGGCAGGAACGCGCCTTCTTTGATCGCTTTTACCAGCAGCGAAATGGGAATCGGGGTGTAGCCCCAAGCTCTCAGGGCCTCCATTTGGGCCCGGAAATTATCGGGCCTGACATAATATTCATTCGGAAAGGGCGGGATAT
Source organism: Anaerolineales bacterium (assembly GCA_034004515.1). Classification (GTDB taxonomy): domain Bacteria; phylum Chloroflexota; class Anaerolineae; order Anaerolineales; family Villigracilaceae; genus UBA8950. Next base: position 27,569 of record JAVEWN010000034.1, read on the forward strand.
CAATGCGATGATAAAGCAAAATCGGACAGACCACCTCGCCTGGCCCTTGAAAAAGCAAGACTGGCGTGGGAGAGGGCGTAATGGTTGGGGTCGCGGTTGGCGTCAGGGTTGGGCTGGGCGTAGCGCTGGGCGCAGGGCTTGCCGTGGGGGTGGGAACAGCCGTCAGTGTTTGAGTGGGCGTGGGAGGGGATGAAACCTTCGGCATTGTACAGGCTGCCAGCAATAAAAATATCAATAAAGTTAACTTTTTCATTTTCGATTCACCAGATACGTTTCAATGGCCCCGATTCTGCCGAGTTGGGTGGCTTCTGCCAGGTCAAACAGATCGGGGTCTAATTTACTATCTCTTATCACTTGCTGCGGGGTTTGGTCATAATAAGCTGAAACGATTACAAAAGCGCGCTCAAAGTTCGGACGAACCCGCCAGGCTTCCTCCGTAACGCCCAAACGCTCCAGGTAATACCAGCAGGGTGCGTCATTCGGGTAGCCTATCAAAACCATGTCTCCGGGCTGCAAACCTTGCTGGAGTTCAATTGCCATGGCTTCAATGTTACTCATTTTATCCCAATTCTGGGGGATGTTTGGGGCTGAAATCAGGGCAGCCAGCGCGAGAGCAAAGACAGAGAGCGCGGCCAGCACCTGTGGCATGGAAAATTTGCCCAGCTTTAGGTTGCGCAGGGGGCTAAGCCAGCCAGCCGCGGCCCAGAGCATGGCCGGGGCCAGCAGGAAAGCCCAGAAACGGTCAAACGCATTCGGGCGGCGCAGGAGGATGTAGAGGGTAATCCAAAGCAACATCGGAACGGCAAGATGGAGGCGGGTGGCGGCGTTCCGCCACGAAAAGACCAGGGATAAAGCAATGCCCAGGACGAGAATCAGGCTGAGGGCCAGCGGCAGGTCCAGATTCCACAAATCCCAAGTGGCGCCAAGTTGCCGCCAAAGCACTTTGGAAAAATAGATTTCGCGCTCGACCGGTTCGAGAAAGCCGTTGGCAAGCAGCTTACGCCAGCCGCTGACCAGCAAAACAGGCAGATACAAAAGAAAAGTCAGAAGCCCGGCCAGCAGCCCTGAAGCAAACCAGCGCAGGTAAACAACCAGGCGTTTTTCACGGCGCAACAGGGCTTCGCCAAAAATCCACAAGTAAAGCCCTCCTGCCGGCAGGGCCATGGTCGGGATGGCGAAAAACCCGAGCGCGATGCTGACCGAAAGGCCCAGCCAGCAGCGCCAATTGTTTTTTTGGAGCGCGAACCACCCCGCCAGCCAGGCCAGCAAGGTAAACAGGCTGACGAGGCTGTAACCGCGCGCGGCCGTATCATAATGAACGAGGGCCGGCAGCCAGGCCACCAGTGCAGAGGCTGCCAGCGCTATTTCTGGCGTGAATAAGCGTTTGCCCAGGGCCCAGATGAGCGGGATGGCGGCCAGGCCTGCCACAAAGGCCGGCAGGCGCATCGCCCAGGGAGAGTTGCCCAGCAAGCTGGTGCTGAGTTTGATGAGCAGGCTGTTGAGGAGATGATTGTTGGGCAGGCTGTAGTCTGAAAGAATGCCAAACCAATTCTGACGGACGAAAGCAATGTAGGTATAGGCTTCGTCGTAGCTGACAGGGTCATTCAGAGCCGCTAGGCGTAGCATCAGTCCTGCCGCGAGGATGAGCAAAAAGATAAGGAGGTTGGTTCGTTTCATGATGGCGTGGTTTTCGCGCGCCAGGCTTTGTAGAGGCTGTATCCAAATAACCCAAAACCCAGGGGGGTTGTGATGAGATACAAGACCCAATTGGTGTTCAGTCTCAAATTCAGTGTCCATGCCAAAGAATAGACAGCCACGGCAATCAGCGGAAGAAGCAGCAAAAGCAAGTAATTCCAGCAGTAGATTGTTCCGGTCAGAGATTCCAGGAGGGGCTGGCCAGGGGCCAGGCGGGTTTTCCACAGTCCCCAGACTGCCAAAGCGAGCAATACTGGAAGAAGAAGTAAAGCCACCGGGGCAGCGGGAACCGTCACAAAAACAAAGAAGAGCAGAAAAGCCAATGAATTTAGGCCAATCACTAGCAGGGAAGGCGCGAAGAGCTGTTTTGAAACAAGGTTGTTGAGCCAATAGGCAAAAATCAATACGCTGGTAGACGCAAATGAAAACGTGGCAAACTCAACGATGGAACTGGCCTGACCTTCCTCGATCCACCAGTAGATGGCCCACAGTCCATAGCCAAGCCCGGCCAGACCCGCAACGCGCAAAGTGGCAAAAGCGCTATTTTTAAGCAATATTTTAGGAATGGCATACCAGCCCAACATGACACTGATCAACGCGTGCCAGGCCAGGCCTGTGAACGAAATCGAGAGTGGAAGCTGCTCATAGGTTGTTTGGACAATGACGCCTTCCACAAGCCAACCAAAAACTGCCGCGGCCAAAAACAAGGCCCACTTTGATGTAACCCTAAAAACAGACAGCAGGGTTAGGAAAACAAAAGCGGCCAATGAATACGCCAACCAGGTGCTAATCCAGTTCGCCAGGCTGTCATCGGGCCGCATCTGCGCCCAAAACAAATGCTCTGAAAAGTACATCAGCATATAGCCAACCGTCAGAACGCGCAACAACTGGGCAACGAAGGCTTTCATCCCGCTCAGCCCTGGTTTAATTCCCAAATAATCCTTAACCCGTCGAGGGTCAGCCAGGGCGCAATCTGGTCGATGACATCGGTCTCTTTTGCGACCACTTCGGCCAGGCCGCCGGTGGCGACCACAATCATCTTTGGGCCAAGTTCAGCGCGGAAACGGGCCACCATCCCCTCGACCATGCTGACGTAGCCAAAGAGCAACCCCGATTGCATGGCGTTGATCGTGTTGCGTCCAATCACGCTTGGCGGGCGTTGCAAATCGATCCGCGGCAGTTTGGCGGCGCGCGCGAAGAGGGCTTCGGCAGCCAGGTTGATTCCGGCAGTAATGGCCCCGCCGAGATAGTCGCCTTCGGCGGTCACGGCATTAAAGGTGGTGGCCGTTCCAAAATCGATGACACAGGCCGGGCCGCCAAAGTTTTTCATGACTGCCGCCGCGTCACAGACCCGGTCTGCGCCAACCGCTTTCGGGTCTTCATACCGAATGCGGATGCCGGTTTTGACGCCCGCATCGACCACCAACGGCTCCGTTTTCAGGTATTGGCTGCAAGCCAGAACGACCCGTCCGGTCAGGTTTGGGACAACGGACGCCAGGACGACCCCGCTCAGGTCGGCGGGTGTGTGGCCGGCATGGGTCAGCAGCCCCAACAGCTGCAAACCATACTCATCCGGCATGCGGGCCTGGTCAGTGGCAAGCCGCCAGTGCCAGGCCAGGGTTGCGCCTTCATACAGGCCAATCGTCAGGTTGGTGTTGCCAATATCAAGCGTGAGTAACATTTTGCCTACTTTGCGGTCTCGATAATCTCTGCCACACGGTCGTAGCGGTGGAATTGGGGCATGATGTAAACGCCCTGCGCCCATTCTTTAATGTTTTGGATTAATTCAATGGCGATTCTGACGCCTTCAGCGCCTGCCTCTTCCCCAGCCTGGTTCATCCGCTGCATGGTTTCTTCGGGAATCACAATCCCCGGAACCTCGTTTTGCAGGAAATTGGCATGTCGTACGCTGGCAAGGGGCAAGACCCCCACCAGGACGGGTTTGTCAAGCGGCGCGCCCGTCTCGCGGGCATAATACTCTAAAAAATTGCGCGCTTTTTGGGGATCATAGATCGGCTGCGTCAAGAAGAAATCGGCCCCGGCTTTCAGTTTGCGCTTCAGGTTTTTGATTTCGGTTTCAGGTTCTGGTGAACACAAATTGAGCGCCGCCCCGACGTAAAAACTGGTCGGTTGGCCGATGGAGGCCCCGGCATGGTCGACACCGGTATTGAAGCCTTGTTTAATCAGTTTTGCCAGGCCTGAGGGCACCAGATCGTAGTTATCGGCGGCTTCGGGGTAATCGCCAATCGAGGTTGGGTCGCCCATCACGACGAAGACATTCCGCACGCCGAGGGCGTGCGAGGCCAGCAAATCACCCTGAACGCGCAGCAGGTTGCGCCCGCGCGTGGGGAAGTGCAGAGTCGTTTCGATTTGAACCTTACGCTGAATCACATCACAAACCGCCCAGGCGGACATTCTCATGCGGGCCATCGGGCTGTCGGCCACATCAATTACGTCGGCTCCGGCTTCTTTCAAGAGGGAGGCCGCCGCGACCAGTTTTTGAGTCGCCAGCCCGCGCGGCGGATCCATTTCGACGGCGTAGACAAACTTCCCGGCAGCCAGCTTTTGGGCCAGTTCGGAGAAGGATTCCGCAGGTTCGGCGTCGGTTTGCTGGGCGGCGGCCCGGCTGACGGGTTCGACCACAAGACTGCGGGTTGCATCCAGCGTCGCGCGCATGGCCGCGATGTGGGCGGGGGTCGTCCCGCAGCAGCCGCCGATGACGTTCGCTCCGGCTTTCCAAAATTCGAGAACATAATCGCGGAAATATTCCGGGGCGGCGGCATACATCACTCGTCCGCCAACGTGTTCCGGCCAGCCGGCATTGGGCTTGACCCATAAATGCGATTCGGGAGCGGCCTGGCGCATTTCGCGCAGAATGCGGATGAGTTGAGCCGGCCCGCCCGAGCAATTGACGCCGATCACCTCTGCCCCGGCATCGCGCAGGGCGCGCGCAACTTTGCCAGGGTCATCCCCCAGCAGGGTGCGGTCGTCGCGGGTAAAGGTCATCGTGGCAACGACTGGCAGGTCTGGGCGGGTGGTTTTGGCGGCCCGAATCGCTTCGATGATTTCATAAACATCGGTCATCGTCTCGATCACGATCAAATCGACCCCATCCAAAGCCCGGATTTGCTCTGCGAAGGCGGCCCGCGCCTCGTCGAGCTGGACGCGGCCATAGGGCGCTATCCGCACCCCAAGCGGGCCAACATCCCCCCCAATCAAGACAGGTTTGAAAGATGCGTCTACCACGCGCCGGGCCAGTTCGACCCCGGCCCGGTTGATTTCGGTAGTTTTTTCGCCCAGGCCGTGTTTGCGCAGTTTATAGCGGTTCGCCCCAAACGTATTCGTCAGGATAATTTGCGCCCCCGCCTCAATGTATTGGCGGTGAACCTCGGCCACTTTGGCCGGGTCGCTCAGGTTGAGTGCGTCAAAACAGTGGGTATGCTCCACGCCATGCACGTGCAGCAAAGTACCCGTTGCGCCATCGGCAAGGAGCGGGGTGGATGATTGAAGAAGAGATATAAATTTATTCATGTTTTTCCGTAGAGCGGGATGCTATCCCGCCCTCCTGCGTAAGGCGGGATGCTATCCCGCCCTTGTGTAACCCCGGATGCTACCCCGCTCTCGCGTGTAGTGCGGGATGTTATCCCGCGCACCTGTGTACAAGCGGATGCTGCCCCGCTCTCGCGTGTAGTGCGGGATGTTATCCCGCGCACCTGTGTACAAGCGGGATGCTACCCCGCTCTCGCGTGTAGTGCGGGATGCTATCCCGCGCACCTGTGTACAAGCGGGATGCTACCCCGCTCTCGCGTGTA
>JAVEWN010000136.1:0-6789 GCA_034004515.1 Anaerolineales bacterium
AAGCGATGAGGTTTTAATATGCCCTACGGTTATCATGGAAAAATTTTGCATGTCGATCTGACCAAAGAGACGCTGACGGTGGAAACCCCGCCGGAGCAGTTCTATCGCACCTATATGGGCGGCTCTGCCATGGGCGTCTATTATATTTTGAAGGAAATGCCGCAGGGCGCAGATGCGCTCAGCCCTGAGAATGTCTTGACGATCTTTTTGAGCGTAACCACGGGCGCGTCGATTAGCGGACAAAGCCGGGTCAATCTCAACGCCAAGTCGCCCATTAACGGTGCAATTGGCGATTCTCAGGGTGGCGGATTTTTCCCGGCGGAGTTGAAGTTTGCCGGTTTTGACGGAATCGTCGTCAAGGGAAAGGCCGCGAAACCGGTTTTCCTGTGGATTAAGGACGGCCTGGCAGAGTTGAGACCTGCTTCTCATCTGGCGGACAAGCTGACGGGTGAGGTCGATTCCGCGCTGAAACAAGAATTGGGCGACGATAAAATCGAAATCCTGCAATATGGCCCGGCGGCAGACCAGGGCGTCCTTTATTCCAGCGTCGTCAGTATGTCCACTCGTAATAATGGCCGGACGGGGATGGGCCTGGTGATGGCTTCCAAGAATCTCAAGGCGGTGGTGGTGCGCGGCTCACTCAAACCCGCTGTCGCAGATCCGAAAACCTTGACGGCGCTGGCCCGGATGGGGCCAAAGGAAATCCCCCACAATCCCGATATGGATGGCCTGAGCAAGTATGGCACGGCCAGCGTGGTTAACGCGCAGCATTTGATGGGGACGCTCCCGACCCGCAACTATAACGAAGGCACTTTTGAGTTTGCTCAAGAGATTAGCGGCGAGAAACTGTACGACGAATACCTGCGCGGTGCGCCAGAGGCCCGCCAGGACCGGCAGGGACGCGATACCTGCTACGCCTGCGTCGTGCGTTGTAAACGTGTGGTGGAACTGGAAAAAGGGAAGTATAAGGTCGACCCCTATTATGGCGGCCCGGAATATGAAACCATTGGCACGTTTGGCTCGTACTGTGGCGTAAAAGATTTGGCGGCCATTTCGCTTGCCAACCAGATTGCGAACATGTACGCGGTCGATAGCATTGCCTGCGGCGCAACCATTGCCTTTGCGATGGAGTGCTATGAGAAGGGCATCATCGGCAAAGAGCAGACCGGCGGCCTGGCCTTGAAGTTTGGGGATGGCGATGCGATGCTGCGAGCCCTGAACGAGATTGTGACCGGTTCAACCCCGCTCGGAAAATTGCTCGGCCAGGGTTCTGATCGGGTGGCCGCTGCCTGGGGAAATGGCGCAGACGAGTGCCTGATTACCGTTAAGGGGGCCGAAGCGCCGGCCCACATGCCGCAAGCCAAACGTTCGCTGGCCCTGATTTATGCGGTGAACCCCTTTGGCGCAGACCATCAATCCAGCGAACACGATTGGATGATCGAAGAAGGCAGCGCTTCAGAGCTATATATGAGCCGCCTGGCCTTGCTGGGCTTCGACAAAACTCTCGCGCCGATGAGCCTGGACGCCGAGAAAGTGCGCTTTGCCTATATCAGTGAAGCCTTCTACGCCATGCTCGACACGCTCGAACTGTGCCAGTTTGTCTGGGGGCCTGCCTGGACGCTTTATGGCCCCGCTGAAACGGCGGCGATGGTCAATGCCGTCACCGGCTGGGATGTGACGGTCGCCGAACTGGTCACTGTCGGCGAGCGCCGCCTGAACCTGATGCGCGTCTTCAACCTGCGCGAAGGATTTGACCGCGCTCAGGACAAATTGCCCAAGAAATTCTACAAAGCCTTGCAGGGCGAAGGCCCAACGGCTGGGATCGCCCTGACCCATGCGGAAGTCGAATTTGCGCTGGACGAATATTACAAATTGGCCGGTTGGACAAATGACGGCAAGCCGACCCGCGCCCAGCTCGAAAAACTCGGCCTGGCCTGGGCCGCGCAGCTGATCTAAGCTTTGATTTCTTCGCAGCCTGGGGCGGGTGCGGCCCAAACGAAGCGCTGCGCCCCGGTTTCTTTGTTACAATAATCGGCAGGTCTTGCCCTGCCGATCCTTTATTCTGGAGTTTTCTATGAAACAATCCATCCGCCTAATTGTTCTGGCCCTGTTCGTCTTCTTACTTGCTTCTGCCGCCGCGCCTCTGCAAACCGGCCCGCCTGCCCTGGCTTTTTCAGAACTTGAACCCGCAGAATGTCCCGTCGAGGTCCCGCCTGGGTTCGTGGTTGGCGAAGATGTCTTGTGCTATTTCCTGCGTGTCCCCGCCCGTTATGACAATCCGCAGGGCGCAACTATCCGCCTGGCGGTGATGGTCCTGCGCGCGACAGACCCCCTGCGTCAACCCGACCCGCTTTTCTTTGCGCAGGGCGGCCCGGGCGGTTCGACGATTGACTTGTACACATCCTACTTGTTCAGCGCTCCTCGCTTGCACAAAGACCGCGATATCGTCCTGCTTGAACAGCGCGGCACACTCTATTCTGAGCCGGCCCTGTATTGCACTGAATACGATGACTTCACCATGAAATACCTGGATGTCATCTTGCCAGAGGACGAAGCCGAGCGGCTTTCACAGCAAGCCCTGTCTGAGTGTCTGACGCGCTTGCAGCAGCAAGGCGTGGATATGGCCGACTTCAACAGCTTCGAGAACGCGCGCGATATTGAAACGCTGCGCCTGGCTCTCAAGTACGACCAGATCAATCTGTATGGCGTCTCTTACGGCACGCTGCTGGCCCAGCATTACATGCGCCTCTTTCCGAACAGCCTGCGCAGCGTCATTCTGGACGGGGTTGTCCCAACGGAAAGCAACCTGTACGAAGATGTCTTGCGCAACGAAGACCGCGCTTTTCGCTATTTTTTTGAAGCCTGCCAGGCCGATCCTGAATGCAGCCGATCTTATCCCGATCTTGAAGAGGTCTTTTATCAAACAGTGGACGCGCTCGATCAAACCCCGGCCTCGCTCACGCTCTACGACCTGGATACCGCTACCGAACACGCGGCCATTGTCGATGGCGCTTCGCTCTATGGCAGCGTTTTTCAAATGCTGTATGATGCCACCCTCTCCCGGCTTTTGCCGCGCATCATCTACGATGCTAAAAACGGCGATTTTACCATTCTGAGCAAGGTACTTTCGCTCCTGGTTTTTGACCGGACCATGAGCTATGGCATGTATTACTCCGTCATGTGCGCCGAAGATGGCGATTTCGACCCCGCCAGCATCGATACCAGCGGAATCCGGCCTGAAGTGGTTGAATTCAACGAGGGTAACTCGGAAAGCATTTTGCAAACTTGCCGTACCTGGGGCGTGCCGGCCTTGCCTGCCGAGGCCAACCAGCCGGTTTTTAGCGATGTTCCGACCCTCTTGCTTTCCGGCGGTTTCGACCCGGTCACGCCCTCCAGCAATGCCGATCGGGTCGCGGCCAACTTGAGCCAGAGTTACCGCATCACCTTCCCGTGGGGCGCTCACGGCCAGCTTTTTAGCAACGCCTGTGCAGACCAAATTGTGCAGGATTTTTGGGATAACCCCACAGCCGCGCCGGATACCGCTTGCATGGCCGAATACCAAACGCCCAACTTTTTTAGCCCGAACGATATTCTCATGCTGCCCGTCACCTTCAAGCTGCTCCGGCTCGATGCCTCGCTCTTGCCGGGGACGTTGCTCTTCTCCGCCGGATTTTTGGGATTGCTTTCCGCCTGGTTCTTTTTCCCGCTCACCTGGCTGATCAATCTCTTCCGCAAGCCTGCTCCGGCTGCCGTCAAACCGGCTTTCTCGCTCCGTCTGGCGACTCCGCTGGCGCTCTTGAACGGGATAATCTTGATCGCTTTTCTGGCAGCTTATGTTATTGCAATCGTCTCCTCTCTCGACGGCGATTCCCAATTCCTACTCTTCTTTGGCCTACCGGGCATCTACCGCCCTATTTTTATTCTGCCGCTCTTCAGCCTGCTGCTGACTCTTGGCATGGCGGCCTTGTCTTTGCAGGGTTGGTTTTCCGAAGCCTGGCATGTCTTGCGCAAAACCTATTACAGCCTGATAACTTTCTCTGCCATTCTGGTTTTGTTGGTGCTGGGGTTGGCAGGCCTGCTCTTCGGGCTTTTTTCCTGATAACCGCCTGCGCCACTTTTTTGGGTCTGGCGCATCAAATAAAATATACATGCAAGCGCGTATTGGGCTGCTTGCGCTGCTTACCCAAGTTTTCATTCAATAAAGGAGAAATTAATCATGAATTTCACAACCAACATGGGCCAAACAGACAGAATCATTCGGACAGTGGTGGCAATTATCTTTGCCGGGCTTAACCTGTTTGGGGTAGTCACCGGCACGCTAAGCGTGATCTTGTGGATATTTGTCGCTGTTCTGCTCGTCACCAGCGCAATTGGTTTTTGCCCGCTGTATGTGCCATTTAAATTTTCAACCAAGGGCAAGTAACCTTCTTTCCATTCGCTGAAAATTTTTCAAAATCGCGAATTTCTGGTAAGCTCGTGGAATGCGCCGAGAACTTACCGTTTTCACGCAGTTTTAGACCTCGTAGATGAACAATACCGCGCCATTCGGCAAACTTTAGCCACACGACGCAGGTTCTTTCGGGGTTTGGAAGCCTTGTTGCGCTACTTCCAATTCAAAAACTGGAACGAAGTCCTGGATTTTATGTTCACAGGTCTTGAATTGGATACAGGATGACGAAACCTGATTTTCTCACTTGCCAAATTCGGCTGCTGATTTTCTTCTCAGCAGCCGAATTTTGTTTCTAAAATCCCCATTCCCAATTCCCACTTGCCAGACCAACGGCCAATAATCCTTGCCAGCGCTCCGCGCGAAATTTACGTCAATGGCTTTCTCGCCAAAGCCTTTGCCTACTGCTCCATATTGAGAATTGTTGGGTCTTCCCCGGGCTGCCTGACAAATTTTTCGTGTCCACGGGTTTGATTTGCCGCAATCCTGACTGTCGCAAAGGCAGTATAATCCGCTCGTGAGCCAAAATAAAACTCCCAGTTTATTGCGAGCCGCCGGTACGGTGGCTTTTGCAATTCTGTTCGGACAGTTGATGGGACTTTTGCGCGGCGTATTGGTCGCCCAGGCCTTCCCCGTCGCCGAACTGGACGCTTTTTTCGCCGCCAACCGCGTCAGCGAAACGCTCTTCACGCTGATCGCCGCCGGTGCGCTTGGCTCGGCCTTCATCCCGACTTTTACGGGCTTACTCGTTAAGGGGGAAAAAGAATCTGCCTGGCATTTGGCCGTTTCTCTGGCGCGCTTGCTCACGCTCAGCCTGAGCCTGTTTGCCGTTATCGCGGCCATTCTTGCCCCGCAAATCGTCCGCTATCTGCTGGCCCCCGGTTTTGCCGCCGACCCGGCCCTCTACACGCTGACGGTTGAACTGCTGCGCATTCAACTGATTTCCGCCGTTTTATTTGGCCTGGGCGGCCTGCTGGTGGGAATTTTGAATGCCCATCATATCTTCTTCATCCCGCAGCTGACGATTGCCATGTACCAGATCGGACAAATTTTTGGGGTGCTGGTGCTGGCGCGCTGGTTTGGGATTCACGGCCTGGCCTGGGGCGTGGTGATTGGCTCGACCCTTTACCTGCTCATTCAAATCCCGACTTTGCTTAAATTAAGCAAAGCTGAAAGGCCCAACGCCACCGCTGCACCTGGTTTCTGGTCGCTGCTTGGGCTGACAGATGCCAACGTGCGCCAGGTGATTCGGCTGATGGGGCCACGCGTGCTGGGCGCGGGTGTGGTCCAGTTGAATTTTTGGGTAAATACCTGGCTTGCTTCGCAGATGGCCCCCGGCAGTGTCGCCAGCTTGTTTTACGGATTTGCGTTGATGCTGATGGCCCAGGCCGCAATCGCTCAATCCGTGGCGATTGCCGTCATGCCGACTTTTTCGGCCCAGTTCGCGCTCGGCAAACGCGACGAAATGCGCGCAGCCCTGGCCTCGGCCTTGCGCGGCGTGCTGATGCTGGCTCTGCCCGCCAGCCTCGGCCTGATTTTGCTTGCCACGCCGATTGTGACCATGCTCTACCAACGCGGCAGCTTCGATGCGGCTGCCGTCGAGATGACCGCCTGGGCGCTGACCTGGTACGCTGCCGGAATGGTCGGCCATGCCTTGCTCGAAGTTCTGACTCGCGCCTTCTATGCCCGTCAGGATACCAAAACCCCGGTGATGGTAGGCATGGCTGCGATGAGCCTGAACGTTCTTTTGAGTTTTGTGCTTTCGGCCTGGTTCCGTCAAATCGGTTGGATGCCGCACGGCGGACTGGCCCTCGCCAATTCGCTGGCGACCGCCCTCGAGGCGCTAACACTCTTCATCTTGATTCGCCGTCCGCTGGGTGGGGCGCAGGCCCGTAGCTTGCTGGATGGCCTGCTGCGCTTTGGGCTGGCGGCGGTGGGCATGTGCCTGGCCTTGGCCGCCTGGCTTGGCTTTTCTGCCGGTATGAATCCCTGGCTGGCCGGGTTGGGCGGCGTGGCTTTGGGTGGTCTGGTCTATGGCCTGGGCTTGGTCTTATTACGCGTGTCTGAAGTGCAGATGGTTCTAAGACGTGTTTGCAAAAAGTAATGTAGGGCGGGATGCTATCCCGCCTTTTATAAGCCCCAAAAGAACGCGGGATAACATCCCGCGCCACAGAAAAGGGTGTAGGGCGGGATGCTATCCCGCCTTTTATAAGCCCCAAAAGAACGCGGGATAACATCCCGCGCCACAGAAAAGGGTGTAGGGCCGGGATGCTATCCCGCCTTTTATAAGCCCCAAAAGAACGCGGGATAACATCCCGCGCCACAGAAAAGGGTGTAGGGCG
>JAVEWN010000137.1:0-6766 GCA_034004515.1 Anaerolineales bacterium
GGATCCCGGGCAGGGAGGGGACGCTCAGCGCGCCGGTCTCCACCAGGTCGGCCATGCTCTGATGGATGGCTGCCCATTCATGGTCTTGAAAAGCGGTCACTTGTTCACGCCAGTTGGAAGACTTTTCGGGGGCTTGCAGCGTTTGCTGATGGAAGACTTTAATTTGGGCCCGCAGAGTTTTTATGAGAGCTTGCACTTGCGGGGCGGGTTTATCTGTGGTCAGCTTTGTGCCATCGATCGCCTCGAGCAGCATTTGCAGGCTGTCGCCCAGCCCCTGCCAGCGTTGAGCGCTGATTGTGGGCTGGCCTGGCATGGCGCGCAAAGCCTGGCGCAGCGTCCACATGCTGGCGGCTAAATTGCCGCTGTCGACCGTCGAGACGTAGCGCGGCGTGAGCGGTTGCAGTTGATTGGTTTCATACCAATTGAGGAAGTGGCCGCGATAGCGTTCGAGCTGATCGAGACTCTCGAAGGCAGATTGCAGGCGGGTTTTCAGGTTTAGCACGCCGATGTAGCCCAGTTCGTAGGCGCACAGGGTGGAGGTCAACAAAAGCCCGATGTTGGTCGGCGAGGTGCGATGGGCGGCCAGGCCGCGCGGCGATTCTTGAAAGTGATCGGGCGGCAGCCAGTGGTCGTCTGGGCCGACAAAGCGTTCAAAGAAAAGCCAGGTCTGACGGGCCAGTTTGCGCAATTCCAGGGTTTGGTCGGCGGTGAGCGCCTCGACCTCGGCCCGCAGCGGGCGTCCGATCTGTTCGGCGACGAGCGGTGAGAGCAGCCACATCAGTAAAATTGGCGAAATCCAGGCAAAGGCCGGAGGATTCAGCCAAAGCACAAGCGCGCCCAGGGTCAATACAATCCAACTGGTCGGCATCATGTAATTCCAGACGACCGTCAGCCTGCGCTCGCGCCGGAAGAGGCGGGCGGTGTGGGCGTAGGTCGTCCATTGCAGCAGGCGTTTGTGGGTGATGAACAGGCGTATCAGGGTCGTTACAATTGCGTCCAGCGCCACCCAGGCGGTGTGCAGCAAGAAGACGCTCGACAGCAGGGATTGTAAAAATTTATTGCGCGAAGCATGATGAAGTTCGCGCTGTTGGGGCTGACGGATGGCTTCCAGGCTTTCCAGGGCGGCATGAACCAGCAAAAGCAGGGTCGGCGAAGCCAGAATCAGGATACTCCAAAACAGGTGCTGGCCGGGCAAAAGAAGCCAGATCGCGACCAGCAGCGCCACCAGGCTGGGCGCTTCCAGGCTGCGGCGCAAATTGTCGACTATTTTCCAGGTATCGATGGTGGAAAATTGACCGCAATTAGAGCGGAGTGTCTTTTTGGCCCGTCTGGGCAGCAGCCAGGGCAGCAATTGCCAATCGCCGCGCACCCAGCGGTGCATCCGCTGGGCATAAGGAAGATACCTTTCGGGGTAATCTTCATATAAGACGACGGTGCTCAGCAATCCGGCCCGGCTTAGAAGGCCCTCAAACAGGTCGTGGCTGAGCAGGCTGTTTTCAGGGATGCAGCCGCCCAGAATTGCGCGAAAAGCGTGTGGATCGTAAATACCTTTGCCGACGAAGATGCCTTCGCCGAACAAATCCTGATAGGTGTCGGAGACGGCGTGAGAATATAAATCGATGCCGTGATTGTCTGAAAAGATGCGCGAGAACCAGGAGGCGTTGGCGCTGGCCGGGCGGATGTCGATCCGCGGTTGTAAAATGGTGTAACCTGCCGTGACCCGCTTGGTGGCGGGGTCAATGCGCGCCCGATTCAGGGGATGGGCAAGTGCCCCAACCAATTGGTGGGCGGTTTCAAGCGGCAGGATGGTATCCGCATCGAGCGTGATGACGAAGCGGATTTTTGCAAGAACGCTCAGATCCCCAACTTGAAGCAGATAAGGGCTGTCCGTCAGATGCTTGCCTTCTGAAGCCTCGGCCAGTAAGTGATTGAATTCTTCCAATTTACCGCGCTTGCGCTCCCAGCCCATCCAGGTTGCCTCTGCCGGATTCCACTTGCGCGGGCGGTGAAAAATGTAGAAAGGCTGCCCAGCCTGGGAGCTGCCATATTGGCGGTTGAGCGCGTCAACCCCGGCTTCTGCCAGAATCAGCAGCGATTTGTCCTCCGGCATGGATTCCTGGTCGGCGTCGGCGAAATCGGTCAGGAGGGCATAGCTCAGGTGGGGGTCGGGGTTGCCCAAGAAATGGCGTTCGAGCTGGCGCATTAAGAAGTCGATCTCACCGGGCCGGCTCAGGAGGGCCGGCACAACCACCATCGTGCGCATTTCCGCCGGAATGCCCTCGTGGAAATCCATTTCCGGCAGCAGACGGGTCGGGACGAGATGAGGAATGCTTAGGTTGACCAGGCTGACCGCCAGCATCGAGGCCGGTATCAGCGCCAGGGCGCTAAAAATAAGCGTTTGCCAGAGCGGCGCTTGGGTGGGCAGCAGCAAAGCTGAAACGAAAAGGGCAGTCAAAATCAGGGTCAGGCCCAGGATGGCGCTCAAATATAGCCCAACGGCATGGCGATCTGCCCAACGGCGCAGTCGCTGCTCGAAGGAGGGCTTGTATCCCAATTGATTTTCGAGTTGCGGGCGGCCTTCGGCGACCAAATAGTAGCCGACATGGGCGCGGCGCGGGTCATCGGGGTGTTGAGCGGCCAAATTGACGGCAGACTGGCTGACTTCCAGCTCGCTCCGGGTTTCGCCTTCGGCCAGGGTTTCGATCACTTTGCGATAGCGGTCACGCGTCTCGAAGCTGGATTGGGCATACGCGCCCGCCGGATCTTGGCCCAAAACGGCCTCGACCAGGCTGACCTCTTCAAAAAAATCATTCCAATCGTAGGCGGACAGCGTCCGTAGCGCGCGGATGCAGTTGCCCGTCAGCACTCCCGAGGCGACATCCTGCTGCAGGGCCGCGAGCGGTGTCCCTTGCGGCGGATTGTCGAACTCGTGTTGATCGCGCTCGACCAGAACTTGAGTCAGGTATTCCAGCACCCCCAGGCGCAGCATGGCCGGGAAGGCCCAAATTTCCCCCATTTGGAGGGTCTGTGTTTCTTGATAAATTTGAATAAACTCTGTTAGCTCGCGCATATCCAGGCTAGCTTGCTTGTAGATAATCAGCCTGCGTGCCAGATCATAAATGCGGGCCGTCTCGGCGGGCTGGCCCGCGGCAGCCTCCAGTTTAGGCAGACGCTGGTAAAAAGCGGGCGGCATATCTTGCTTAACCTGCAACAAGGCTTGCTGGATGATATAGTCGTTGTCCAGCAGCCATTCCGCCGTTTTGGAAAGCACTTCGCTTTGGCGGGCATTTTCGCTGTATCGATCATAGACTTGCGAGATAAAGCTGCTGAGCTTGTCAAGCCGCGTCAGCCAGTTCGTCTTGCGCGGCTTACCCGGAAATAAAATTTGTTCCTGCGCGATGCGGCGGGCCAAGGTTGCGAGGTTGTCAGGGTAGATTTTCTTTTCGGAAGTTTGCATAAGGTTTTAGGAAGTTCTATTTTCTTTCGCGGAGATTTGTTCGGCTGTGCGGGGTTGGATGTTTTCTTTCGGAAAGTCTTGCAGAATCAGGAGCGGCGTCGTGCCATAGATGATGAAGTTGAGCGAGAGACTGCCGTAAGGAATTTTGGCATTGCCTGAATGGCCGTGGGCGCTAATCAAGACCAGATCGACCGCTTCCTGTTCTGCCAACTCGTGCAGCGCGGCTGGAGCGCTGCTGGCAACCAGCAGACGCTTTTCCGCCAGTACCGACAATTGACAGGCTAAATCGTTGAGATACTGCTCGCCGCGTTCACGGTGGCGTTCCACGAGCTGATCGCTTAATTGGCTTTCTTCGTGCGAAATGGGGATGCGGCATTGCAATTCTGGCCGGTTGACGACCTGTGAGAGCAGCAGCGTGCTGTCATGCTGCCTGGCAATCGTCTCAGCCAGCGGCAAGATCGCCTCGGAACGCGAAGAACCGTCCAGCAAAACCTGGAGGCGTTTGTACTGCAAATTATTCCAGTCGCTGTCCGGGCATTTATAAGCGCGCACAAGCAGCAAGGGCAGATAAGCTCCTTGAATCACCTTTTGGACGGTGCTGCTGATGTTCCACGGGCTGAGGCCGCTTGCGCCATGGCTGCTGATTACGATCAAATCGACGCCGGAATTTTCTGCAAATTCCAGGATGCGTTGGGCCGCTTTCCCCTCCAGAATTTGGTGCTCAACCGGCAGGCCCGTCCCGATTAAGCGTTTTTGGACCGCCTCCAAATAAGATTGCGCCTCTGCTTTTTCGATCTGCCAGGTGAGCGGATTCACGCTTTCGCGCAGCGCCCCGCTGCGTGGTTCATCGAGCACGTGCAGCAAGGTGATTTTTGCATCGAAAACTTTTGCCAAAGCGATGGCATGGGGCAAGGCACCTTCGGCGAGCGCCGAACAATCCAGTGGGACGAGAATGTGATCATACATACAGATTTCCTCAAAACTTAAGTGTGGCAGGAGAGTGGCTTATGCCAGTCTCTGGCTGATATAGACGGCCAGGTCGGCAACCCGGCGGGCATAACCCCATTCATTATCATACCAGGCTAAGACCTTAACCGTGTGCGAGCCGATCACCATCGTCGAGCCGGCATCCACCAGGGCCGAATAAGCGCTGCCGACGATGTCGGCGGAGACCAACTCCTCGTAACTAATTCCCAGAATGCCCCGCATCTGATCGCTTTGCGCGGCTTTCTCGAAGGCGGCATGCACAGCCTCGACCGTGACCGGCTCGCGGGTCTGGGCCACAAAATCGATGATCGAACCTGCCGCCACCGGTACGCGAATCGCGAGACCGTCCAACTTGCCTTCCAGCTGCGGCAGTACCAACGTCGTGGCGACGGCTGCGCCGGTTGTCGTCGGTACAATCGACAAAGCGGCCGCTCGTCCGCGCCGCCACTTTTTGCTTGGCATATCGACCAGGGCTTGCGAGGCCGTGTAAGCGTGGACGGTGGTTAGAAACCCACTTTCGATTCCAAAAGTATCGTCCAAAACAAGCGCCACCGGGGCCAGGCAATTGGTGGTGCAGGAGGCGTTGGAAATAACCTGGTGCTGCTCTGGATCGAAATTGCCTTCATTGACCCCCATACAAACGGTCAGATCGGCGTTTTTGCCGGGCGCAGTAATAATAACATGCTTGGCCCCCGCTTGCAGGTGTTGGGCGGCCAGGTCACGCTGCGTAAAACGGCCCGTGGCTTCGATTACCACGTCTACGCCCAACTCCTTCCAGGGCAGGGCGGAGGGTTCACGCTCGTTGGTAAAGCGAATCTCATTACCGTACCACTTCAAAATGTCACCTTCCAGCTCGAACGGCACCACCGGGCTGGCCTGGACAGAATCGTGTTTGAGCAGGTAAAGCAGATTGTCGAGCGGGGCAATATCGTTGACCGCCGCTACCTCTATCCCCTGATCGGTCAGTAAATGCCTGAAAACCAGGCGGCCAATCCGGCCAAATCCATTAATCGCGATTTTTGTTGTCATTTCGTAATCCTTTCATTTTTTTCTCAAGATATTCGAATAATCCTTGTGAGGCCCTGAGCCTGAGCGTCCTGAGCGGAGGGCGAAGCGGCCTGAGTTTATCGAAGGGTTGTTCCGCCCGTAGTCGAAGGACACTACACAACCATCCTAATCGCCTGGCACCGCTGAGGCTAGGGGCGCGGGTATAAGGCCCAGGTACATTTTGCGATATATCCAATTTCAATCGCTAGGCTTGCCCAACAGCGGGTAAACTGTTTGTATCGCAAGCTATACCTGCTCTTTATACCTTGATACCTCGCGCTATGCTCTACAATTTAGTATCTTTGAAATGCTTGAATGCAAAATAACTTTCTACACTCAACTTACTTACAAAAATAGGAGAAAAACTTATGGAGTTCAAAACTTTTTTGGTAGGCTTTCTGCTTGGAAGCGCCGCCGGCGCAGCAGCCGCGCTGCTTTACACCCCCCAAAGTGGGGTGGAAACCCGCCAGCAATTAATGGATAACACCCAGAAACTTAAAGAAACCGCCCTGGATTCGTTCCAAGAAGTGCAAGATATGGCGACTGCCAGGCTGGGCCAGGCCAAAAAACTTAAAGAGTCGGCCCTCGATTCGCTCGAAGATGTTCAGGATGCGGCCGTCGATAAGCTGGGCCAGGCTCAAAAAAGCCTTGAATCGGTCAAAGTGAAAGCCTAATTCGTTTGCAAGAGATTTAATGCGACCAAAAAACGCCCAGCACAGCTGGGCGTTTTTTGTCACGTCAGTTCGGGGTAAGAATCTTGGGTTAAACTTTGTGTTTTCTGAAGCACAGCCCCCAAGATCACCAAGTTTTTTATTTTTCTTTGCGCGGCTGTCCGTAAAATTTTTCAGCAAAATCAAGCTCAAAAATCCTATCCCGAATTCACGTTTTGTAAGGGGTTTAGCGCACACAATTCCAGTCGTTTCGATTTCGGCCCTGCGACTACCCTGAAGAACGCTCCACTCACCTGTGCCGGCGGCACTGGCTCAGTCCCCGCGACTACGCTGAAGAACGCTCCACTCACGGCCTGCGTCTCAAGAGGGTTGGTTTAGCGCTCGACGGCGTGGCATTTATGACAGTACTGCGATTCCTGTTCGGCGGGGTTTTGCTGACAGGCCGTCCCCTGCACGGGGCGGAAAGTGAAATATTGGCGGGTAGCTTTGCAAACCATCTCAAACGTTCCATCCGCTAGCTGGCGGATGTTCCAGAGCGGTTCGCCCTGCCTCTGCCCTGATTCTGGCGTGGGGGTTGTGACGAGGATCGTATCGCCCAGTTGCA
>JAVEWN010000138.1:0-6754 GCA_034004515.1 Anaerolineales bacterium
AAGAATGCAATATGTTTGATAAACCCACCTGCGCCTGGTGCGGAACCAACCCGAACCACGAACCACTTTAAAGCATAAACAGTGGGCAGAAATTTCTGCCCGTTGCAAATTCTCTCCTCTCTCTCTCTGTTGGTCATGGCTGCGCCCGCTCTAAAAGCGGGCGTATGTCATTTAAAAAGTGTGAGCCTACAAGGGTTGGGCAGCCCAGCCGCAGGGTATAAGCGCCCAACTTAACCACCACGGCTTTCCTAACCCGGACAAGCCGAAAAGAAAACCTTTAACCACGACGGTAACAACGGGACTCTACGGAAAATCTTAAATGCTCTTACTTCGTGTTCCGGCGTTGCCTCGTGCCGCCGGCACAGGTGAGCGGAGCATTTCTCAGCGTAGTCGCAGGCTGATTGGCGGGCAAATGTCCTTCGACGGCGGCCCGCAGAAGCGTGCGGGCCTCCGCTCAGGACGAGGCGGTTCGATACTCAGCGCTGCACCAAGACTCACGGTCTTCAAGAAAGCCCCGACTTAACAACTATGGTTTTCTCAAAGTCGCTTGACTGTTGGGTACAAATAGGGCATGTCATTGCGAACCCGGCGTTCTTCAGCCGGGTGAAGCAATCCCCTATCCTGTCAGGGGATTGCCACGCCGCGAAAAAACTGCGGCTCGCAATCACATTTCCGACTTTGAGAAAGCCATGACTTAACAACCCGGCACTATTGGCATGGACGTATTCCTACTTTATACTTGGCGGGGAGCGCATCTTTGGGCTGCGGGATTATCGTTAAAAGTGATTTGGTTTAAGATCAAGCCAAAGACGGGCGAGCGCACCCTCAGCCAGCCCACCTGGACCAAGACGATTTGCGATGTCCGCGCCGGGAATGCCCAAGTTTACTGCGCGGATGTGACCGAATGGGCGCGGGCGGCGCTGGAAGATGGAGAAAAATATCCGAAATCGGGTAGTTTTCGGATATTCGAGAGAGTTATTTGCTGTAATGGTAACGGGCCTGCAAAAAATCAATCCGCCCATCGCGCACCAAGTAGACAATACGATGCTCCTGGGTCAGCCGCCGCGACCAGCAGCCCGGAGCGATATACTTGAGTGGTTCGGGTTTACCAATCCCATCCAATGGATCGCGCAGGATGGCGTCAATCAACTCGAAAGCACGCAGGGCTAGTT
Source organism: Anaerolineales bacterium (assembly GCA_034004515.1). Taxonomy (GTDB): domain Bacteria; phylum Chloroflexota; class Anaerolineae; order Anaerolineales; family Villigracilaceae; genus UBA8950. The sequence continues at coordinate 1,173 of JAVEWN010000138.1, forward strand.
TGTGGCTTGCCCTGAGCACTGTCGAAGGGTCAGTTTCCACCCAATAGCGCAAATCTTCGATAAACTCAGGCTGGAAAACCGCCTCACGCTTTTTCATCCAGACCTGTTTCACGGCGCAAATCATCGGTGGATTGTGATGTGCCTTCATTTTTCAAAGCATGCCCCAGGGCAGAAAGCAACCGTTCGGCATTTTGTGGCGAGCGCAGCAGGTAGGCGCTTTCGGTCAGGCTGGCGAGTTCATCGGCAGAGATCATCGCAACATCCTCGCTGCCGCGTCGCTGGATGATGATCACCTCGCGGTCTTTGGTGACGCGGTCAAGCAGGCTGGCAAATTGCTCGCGGGCGCTGGTATAGGTGAATTCAATGGTCACAAGAGCTCCTTTGTTGTACAGATATACTGTACAACAAAGGTAGTGGAATGTCAAGAAAACACCTTTTGAAATAACAAACGGAAAGGTAAAGTATGCTGTCCAGGGAAAGAATTATTTGGATATTGGCTATTTGTGCTACTATTATCGCCACATTCCTAATTACCAACAACTTTGTATCGACATCGCCGCAAACCCATTCCAACGAAATGCAGCCGATTAAACAATTTGCCGATATTGAGTAGGAAGCAGAAGCATGGTTTTCAGATAGCACTTACCAAGTATCGCGCCAACCGCCAATACCTGCTCGACGTCAGTATATCCAGTTGAAAAATATTGATAGCACTTTGCTGATTTACCAAGATGCTATCAAACAAAACCAGCCCTGGATTAATTACCCAGAACAGATTGCGCTACGAGCCTTTTATCCACCACCTGAAAGTGAAGGCTTTGTTCCTTCTTCTGTCAATATTTATTATTACAATGCAAATGTAGTGACAGTAACAATCGTCTTTGTTGGCCCGTATGGAGCGGGCGATACACGGTTTGATTTTGTAAAAACAAATGATGTATGGAAAATTGTTTGGGTTGGAGATCGCTCCATCCAACTAAAATAATCCAAACATTTTACCGATGATTTCAAGGAGAGAAAGCATGACCCCTCGCACCTACACCAACCGCCGCTACCTCGACGCCCTCGAAAAGAAAGTGCTTGTTTTCGATGGCGCGATGGGCACCAGCCTGCAAAACCAGAATCTGACCGCCGAGCATTTTGGCGGGGAGAAATATAATGGCTGCAACGACTTCCTCGTCATCACCTGCCCCGAAGCCGTTGAAAAAGTCCACCGTTCGTTTATGGAAGTCGGCGTGGATGTGCTCGAAACGGACACTTTCCGTTCGAACCGCCTGACGCTGGGCGAGTACGGACTCGGGGAGCGCACCCTCGAGATCAACATCGCCGCTGCAAGCCTGGCGCGGCGCGTAGCGGATGAGTTCGCCGCCAAAACCGGCCAGCCGCGTTTTGTGGCCGGGTCGATTGGGCCGAGCGGCAAACTGCCTTCTGCCGATGACCCGGACCTTTCCAACATGCAGTTCGATGAACTGGCCGAACTCTTCCGCGAGCAGGCCAGCGGACTGATTCAGGGCGGCGTGGATGTCATTCTGATCGAAACCTCGCAGGATATTCTTGAAGTCAAGGCGGCTATTTATGGCGTTACCCAAGCCTTTGGCGAGACCGGCGTCTGGCTGCCGATTCAGGCCCAGATCACGCTCGATACGACCGGGCGGATGCTGCTCGGCACCGACGCCAACGCCGCCATCGCCATCCTTGAAGACCTGCCAATCGACGTGATTGGCCTGAACTGCTCGACCGGCCCCGAACACATGCGCGAACCGATCCGCATTCTGGGCGAAGGGACGCGCCTGCCGGTTTCGTGCATCCCGAATGCCGGGCTGCCGCTCAATGTCGATGGTCAGGCGGTTTACCCGCTTGAGCCAGAGCCGTTTGCCCAGGCGTTGGCTGAGTTTGTTGAACGGAATCAGATTTCGGTGGTGGGCGGATGCTGCGGAACCACGCCTGAGCACCTGAAAAAACTCGTCGAAAAGGTAAACGGATTGGGCCACCCGCAGCGTCCCAATCCCCAAACTGCGCAACTGGCTTCAGCCATCAAGACCATGAACATGCAGCAAGACCCGGCTCCCTTTCTGATTGGCGAACGCTGCAATGCCCAGGGCAGCCGCGCTTTTAAGCGCCTGCTGCTGGCCGAGGATTGGGATTCTGTTTTAACCGTTGCCCAGGATCAAGTTAGCAACGGGGCGCACGGGCTGGATATTTCGGTGGCGGTCACGGAGCGCGGCGATGAGCCGTTTCTGATGCGCCAGGTTGTGCGCAAGCTGGTGACAGCCGGGATCGACCTGCCGCTGGTGATTGACACGACCGAATTGGATGTACTCGAAGTGGCCCTCAAAACCGCGCCCGGGCGCTGTCTGATTAACTCGACTCACTTTGAAGCCGGGCGCGAAAAAGCCGATAAAATTTTCAAACTGGCCAAGGATCACAACGCCGCCGTCATCATTTTGACGATTGACGAAGCCGGCATGGCTAAAACCCGTCAACGCAAGCTGGAAGTTGCCAAGCGGATTTATGAGGTGGCCGTCAACGAGCATGGCCTCGCCCCGAGCGCATTGGTCTTTGACGACCTGACCTTCACCCTGGCTACCGGTGACCCCGAATTCGCTGATTCGGCGATTGAGACAATCGAAGGCATTCGGCTGATTAAGGAAAACCTGCCAGGGGTTTTGACCTCGCTCGGTGTCTCGAATTTATCGTTTGGCTTGTCTGCGACTGCCCGGCCCACGCTCAATTCGGTCATGCTCCACCACTGCGTGCGGGCCGGGCTGGATATGGCGATTGTCAACCCGGCCCATATCCGTCCTTATGCTGAAATTTCTGCCGAAGAACGCGAACTGGCTGAAGACCTGATTCTCAACCGCCGCCCCGACGCCCTCCAGCGTTATATCGAGTATTTCGAGGGCTATCAGGGCAAAGCCGAAAACGAGAAAGCCGACCCGACCGAAGGCATGACGGTTGCCGAACGCCTGCACTGGCGCATTTTGGCGCGTCACAAGGAAAATATCGAAGCCGATGTGGATGAGATCGTCGCGCAGGGAACTCAGCCAACGCGCCATGAAACGGCGGTAGATGTTCTCAACAATGTTTTACTGCCCGCCATGAAAGAAGTTGGCGACAAATTTGGCTCCGGCGAGTTGATTCTGCCGTTCGTGCTGCAATCGGCTGAAGTGATGAAGAAAGCGGTTGCCCACCTCGAAAATTATCTCGAAAAACAGGAAGGCGTCACCAAAGGCACGGTGGTCCTGGCGACCGTCTATGGCGACGTGCACGACATCGGCAAGAACCTGGTCAAGACGATTCTCTCGAACAATGGCTACACCGTCATCGACCTGGGCAAGCAGACCCCGGCAGAGACGATCATCTCGAAAGCGGTTGAAGTCAATGCCACCGCCATCGGCCTTTCGGCCCTGCTGGTTTCGACCTCCAAGCAGATGCCGCTCATTATCAACGAACTCCAACGGCGCGGGCTGAAATTCCCGGTGCTGATCGGCGGCGCGGCCATCAACCGCCGCTTTGGACGGCGCATTTTGCAAACTGAAGACCAGTCCTACTATGATGCGGGCGTGTTCTACTGCAAAGATGCCTTTGAAGGCCTCGAAACGATGGATCAATTGATTGTGCCAGAAAAACGCGCCCCGCTGCTTGAAAAACTTTATAAAGATGCGGATATGGAACTTGAGCGCGCCTCCCAGACGCCTGCCCACCGTCAAACCAGCGGAACCCGCTCCAGCATTGTCCCGGCTGCCATCGCCCTGCCCGAGCGGCTTGGCGCGCGGGTGGTCAAAGACATGCCGCTTGAAATGGTTCTCAAACATCTCAATATCAACGAGCTTTATCGTCTTTCATGGGGCGCAAAAAACTCTCATGGCCCCGCCTGGGAAAAACTCAAAGCCGAGTTTGACGCCCGGCTTGCGAAGATGACGCGCGAAGCCCTCAAAAGCGGCTGGCTCAAACCGCAGGCCGTCTATGGACTGTTCGCCTGTCAATCTGACGGCGATGATTTGATAATCTACGACCCCGCTGCGCCGATTTCTGATCCGCAACCGCTTACGCGTTTCTCATTTCCGCGCCAGCCGCATGACGATCATCTGGCCTTGTCGGATTACTTCGCCAGCGTCGAGTCCGGCCAAATGGACGTGGTTGGGCTGCAGGTGGTCACGGTTGGGCTGGCCGCCACCGAAAAATTTGACGCCCTGCAAGCCGCAGGCGACTACTCTGAAGGCTACTTTACGCATGGTCTGGCCGTCCAGACCGCTGAAGCGACCGCCGATTACCTGCACCAACATATCCTGCGCGAATTAGGCTTGCCCGAAGGCCAGGGCAAACGCTATTCCTGGGGCTATCCCGCCATCCCCGAACTGGAAGACCACCGCAAAGTCTTTGACCTGTTACCCGCAGAAAAGGAACTCGGCATGAGCCTTTCGGCGGCCTACCAGCTGATACCCGAACAATCGACCGCCGCAATCATCGTCCCCCACTCCCAGGCGAAATATTATTCGGTTGGCGAGTCGCGGGTTGAGCAATTAATGCGCTAACCCCGTAGGGCGGGATGTTATCCCGCCCTTTACCCCACTCCCCAGTGGCGCGGGATGTTATCCCGCCCTTTACCCACACCCCCGTAGCGCGGGATGTTATCCCGCCCTTTACCCCACTCCCCAGTGGCGCGGGATGTTATCCCGCCCTTTACCCCACTCCCCAGTGGCGCGGGATGTTATCCCGCCTTTTATCCTACACATCAACAACGCGGGATAGCACCCCGCGCCACACCACACCACGCCACGCAACGGAAGATTATGAGCAACTTGCGATTCCGCGAATATTACAAACGCCGCCTGCCGCATATTCAAATCCCCGGCGCGACGTACTTTGTCACATTTCGTCTCAAAGATTCGTTGCCGCTCAAAATCCTGGAACAACTTGCCCAGGATACGGAAAAGATTAATGGCCTGCCTCTGGAGTTACAAGAGAGTGGGCACCGCCGATGGTTTGGACGATTTGATGATATTCTGGATCGATGCCTGGCCGGTGAGCAATTCCTGACAAATGAGCAAGTTCGCGCCATAGTCACGGACGCGTTACGCCGCCGCGATGGATCAATCTACCATTTGCTGGCCTTTTGCATCATGCCTAATCATGTTCACGTTGTTTTTACTCCACTCGAAAAGCTGAATGGCAGTTATCATAGTCTGACAGAAATTCTTCACTCGCTCAAACGGAACTCTGCCAAGCAAGCTAATCTTTGTCTTGGACGCTCTGGCCCTTTCTGGCAGGATGAAAGCTACGATCATTTTGTCCGTGACGAATCTGAGCTGGATAGAATCATCAAATATGTTCTGTATAATCCGGTCAAGGCAGGCCTCGTCCCTGAATGGACAGATTGGCCCGGAACCTACTCAAAGTTCCCCTATTAAACGTGGAGCGGGATGCTATCCCGCTTGTACACAGGTGCGCGGGATAGCATCCCGCACTACACGCGAGAGCGGGGTAGCATCCCGCTTGTACACAGGTGCGCGGGATAGCATCCCGCACTACACGCGAGAGCGGGGTAGCTTCCCGCTTGTACACCGGTGCGCGGGATAACA
>JAVEWN010000139.1:0-6727 GCA_034004515.1 Anaerolineales bacterium
GGAGTCTGGGCTTCGACGGCGGGCAGGGAGCAGGCCGAAAGGCCGCAAGAGAACAGGAGCAGGAGTAAAATCGCTCGTTTAGACATATCCAGGTCCTTTCCTTTAGGGAGCTGATAGCCGCCAGGTTTGGCCGCCGTCTTGGGTAATGTAAAGATGGGTTTGGAAATCCAGCTCAAAGACCAGCGCCCAGCCATTTTGTGGGTCGGTAAAGGTCAGGCTGTTGACCGAAGCGCCTTCGGGCAGGCCGTCAGGCAGGCTTTGCCAGGTTTGGCCGCTGTCGTTGGTCTTGTAAAGCGCGCCATCGGCCCAGACCCAGGCGGTTTGCGGGTTAAGAAAGTGGTAAGCCCCGCCATAGGGCAGCCCGGCGGAGGCTTGCCAGGTTTGGCCGCGGTTGCTGCTGCTGAAGAAAACCAGGAGCGGGTCTCCCTGCGGCAGGCTGAAGCTGACCGGTTCGATGATGTTTTGGCTGTCGCCGGTGAAGGTTAGCGGGGTTTGGTTGAGGGCCATGTAGCCGGTAATGCTGGCCGGGACGGGCAGATTTTGCTTCTGCCAGGTGCTTCCGCCATCTTCAGTGCGGAAGAAATAGGTGTCATTATCGACCGGGCGGCTGCCGCCAATGAAGCCCAGGTCGCGGTCGAGGAAGGCCGGCAGGCTTTTTATGCCCCCAAAGGGCAGGCTGGCGTTGCTGGTTTCACCGGGGACGTGGGCAAAGTTCTGCTGCCAGGTTTGGCCGCCGTCCAGGCTGCGCGAAAGGGCGACGCCCTGCGACCCGGCGCCTGCGCCCAAATCTTCAAACAGGAACAGTATTTCGGGGCTGACGGCCACCAACCGGGCTGAACCGGGATTGGCGTTTGGCAGTTCAATCTCTTGCCAGGTTTGGCCGCTATCGCGGGTGATGTGGAGCAGCTTGGGGGTGCTTCCGAGATCGGTGGAAACGACGTAGGCGCTTGCGGCGTCAAAGTAGGCCGCGTCGAAGTAAGCGTGGTTGGCTGGGATTGGAATCTGGAGGCTTTGCCAGCTCTGGCCGCCATCGCTGGTGTGGAAGAGGGCCTCTTCGCTGCGGCCCCAGCCGTTTTTCTGGTCGTACATGCCAATTTGAATTAACTGCGGGCCGGGTTCGCTGGCGCTGGCGGCGGGCGGGGCTGCGGTTGCGCTTGGCGCGATGGGCTGGGTGGCGGTTTGGAGGGGGGCCAGGCTGGGAGTAGCTGGCAGGATGCGCGGTGTGGCGCTTGGCGCGGCCAGGCTGGCCGGGTCTTGCAGGATTTCTGGGACTTCGACACAAGCCGACAGTAAAAACAAGGACAATATTAATAAAAGGGTTTTGTTTGGTTTCATTTTTTATCCAGATAAATTTTCAAGAATGGTGCTTTCTCCCTGCCCGACGCCGACACACAGGCTGGCCAGCCCGTAGCGGACGGCTGCGGCCTGGCGGGTCATTTCGTGCAGCAGGGTGGTTAGGATGCGCGCCCCGGAACAACCGAGCGGGTGGCCGAGGGCAATTGCGCCGCCGTTGACGTTGTAAAGGTCTGGGTCGATGCCCAGGTCTTCGATCACTGCCAGGGCTTGGACGGCGAAGGCCTCGTTCAGTTCGACCAGGCCGATCTGAGAGGCTTTCAGCCCGGCCCGTTGCAGGGCTTTGCGGCTGGCAGGGATGGGCCCAATGCCCATCGTGCGCGGTTCGACCCCGGCGGCGGCCATGCTGACGATCCGCGCCAACGGTTTCAGGCCGAGTTGGGCGGCTTTGCTTTCGCTCATCACTAAAACCGCCGCTGCCCCGTCGTTTAACCCAGACGAATTTCCGGCGGTAACAGTTCCGCCTTCTTTTTTGAAGGCCGGCTTGAGTTTGGCAAGGCTTTCAACGGACGTATCGCGGCGCGGGCGTTCGTCTGTGCGGACTAGAATCGGGTCGCCTTTGCGCTGCGGGACAGAAACGGGGATGATTTCTTCGGCGAACTTGCCGTTGTCGATGGCCGCGATTGCGTTCTGGTGCGAGCGGGCCGCAAATTGATCCTGCTTTTCACGCGTCAGGTGCGGACGCTGGCCGGCGATGTTTTCGGCGGTTTCACCCATCGCATCGGTCCCGTAGGTTTCTTTCATTTTGGGGTTGGGGTAACGCCAGCCGAGGGCCGTATCGTAGGCGGTCAGGTTGCCGAAGGGAAAGCCGCTTTCGGCTTTGGGCAGCGAGTAGGGCGCGCGCGACATCGATTCGACTCCGCCGGCCAGGTAAATCTCACCGTCGCCGTTGCGGATGGCGCGGGCGGCGATGTTGACAGCGGCCAGCCCGGAGGCGCACAAACGGTTGACGGTGATGCCCGGCACGCTGACCGGGATGCCCGCCAGCAGGGCGGCCATCCGCGCCACGTTGCGGTTGTCTTCCCCGGCCTGGTTGGCGCAGCCGAAAATCACTTCTTCAAGGCTGGCCGGGTCGATTTTATTGCGTTCGAGGATCGTGCGCATCACGAGCGCGGCCAGATCGTCGGGGCGGACGGCGGCCAAACCGCCGCCCAGTGCGCCGATGGGGGTGCGGAGGGCATCGATAATGAGGGCTTCGGGCATGGGGAATCTCCTTTTATTTGACGAGGCGTTTTTCAGAAAATTGCCATACCAGGCTGGCAAGTGTCCTTCGATTTTGCCTTCTTGCGTCAAAGGTTACTGTTGCGCGGCAAGGCTAGGTTTGCAGCCCTTCCCAGTGGTTCAGTTTCTCGTCCATTTCGTGCTGAATCGCGTTGTACTCCTGCCCCAGTTTGAGAACCTGGGCCGGATCGCTGGGCGGATTTTCGAGCTGGTTGCCAATCACGGACAGGCGCGCTTCCAGCGTGGCAATTTTATTTTCGAGTTCCTGGAGCTGGGCGCGCTTTTTGCGGTCTTCTTTGGCGTTTTTCTGGCGAGAAATTGTTTCTTTAACCCTGGGGCCTTCCCCTTCGGCGGCAGCCAGCCCGGCCAGGCGTTCGCGCTCCTCCCGGCGCTGCGAATAGGTTCCGTTGAAAACATCCAATTGAGAAGAACCTTCGCCAGTTTGCTCGATTTCCCAAATCTGGGTCGCCAGCGCATCGACCAGGTAGCGGTCGTGCGTGACCAGCAAAATCGTGCCCTGATAGGATTCCAGAACCTGCTCCAGGATTTCCTGGGAGGGAATGTCGAGGTGGTTGGTCGGTTCGTCGAGCAGCAGCAGGTTGGTATCTTCGAGGGCCAGTTTTGCCAGCGCCAGCCGTCCGCGTTCGCCGCCGGAGAGGACATCCACTTTTTTGAAGGCGTCGTCGCCGCTAAACAGGAATTTACCGAGGTACTGGCGCGCGTCAGCGGGCAGCATATTGGGGGCGGCGCTCTGAATTTCCTGGATAAGGCTGTGGTTCGGGTTGAGTCCTTCGTGCGCCTGGGCAAAATAGCCGATCCGCAAGCTGGCTCCCAGCAGGACTTCGCCTTTGAGGGGTGCCAACTGCCCCAACACCGTTTTGAGAAAGGTGCTTTTGCCAGCCCCATTCGGGCCGATCAGGGCGGCACAGTCGCCGCGGCGCAGTTCAATATCAGGGGCGTAGAAGAGCGGTTTCTCCGGCCAGCCCACCAGAATCTGGCGGGTGCGGATGACCATCTCGCCGGAACGGAATCCGCTGCGCAGGTGCAGGTGCAGCTGCGGCGGGCGGACATTCGGCAGACGCAGGCCGCGCACCCGCCGGTCGGCTTCTTCCACGCCGAAGGGGCTGGTGCTGGTTTCGACGCTCAACTGGCTCCAACTGGCGTTCATGACCGCGTCCATGCCGACCTGTTCGATGGCCTGCACGATGCGCGTCAGGCGTTTCAGTTTGCCTTTGGCTTGCAGGGTGTTTTGCCCGGCGATATTCTTTTTGATGTATTCCATGTCTTTGATCAGTTTTTCTTTTTCCGAATCAAAGACTTCCTGGCGGCGCTCCCAGCGCTCCTGGCGTTGGGTCAGGTAGTGACTGTAGTTGCCGCGATATTCTTCCACACCGGCGGCGGTCATTTCCAAAATGCCGTTGGCGGCTTTATCGAGAAAATAGCGGTCGTGCGAGACGATAATCGCTGCACCTTCCCACTGCGAGAGATAGCCTTCGAGCCACTCGACCGCCTTCATGTCGAGATGGTTGGTCGGCTCATCGAGCAGAAGCACGTCTGGGTCCGAAAGCAGCAGTTGGCCGAGAAAGGCGCGCGTGCGCTGTCCGCCTGATAAATGCTCAAGCGAGAGCGAATAGTCTTGGGCATCAAACCCCAGGCCGCTTAAAACCTGTTTGATGCGGGTTTGGTAGATGTAGCCGCCGCGACGCTCGAATTCGTGTTGCAGCGCGCCATATTTTTCGAGAATGGAGGGGTCGCCCTCAGCCATTTGGGCTTCGAGACGGGTCAGCTCTTCCTGCTGGCGGATAATGCCGGCAAAGACGCTTTCGCAGGCGTCCCAGAGCGTTCCCGTCATCTCAAAATCGGCCTCCTGTGAAAGGTAGCCGATCCTGACGCCCCGCGCGCGGTGTACCGTTCCCGAGGAGGCTTCATCCACCCCGGCCAGGATGCGCAAAAGCGTCGTCTTGCCGACGCCGTTCGGGCCAACGATGCCCAGGCGCGCGCCGTTCGCAATCCCGAAGGAGAGATTGGCGAAGATATCTGCGTGCCCGTAGGACTTGGTGAGAGAGGAGACGTTGAGAAGAGACATTTGAGAATTAATCGTGAAGTGGAATTGACCTGCGAGCATGAATTATACCCGCTTGTGCCTGTGCAAAAAAACACCAGCCCCGCAAGATTCTGCGAGGCTGGTCAGGTGTTGCGGGGCTGGGTCAACTACGTGTGGATTGCGCTGTCCTCGGCGGCGTGGGCGGCTTCCATCAGCGCTTCCGAAATCGTCGGGTGAGCGTGGACGTTGCGCGCAATTTCTGCGGCGGTCAGTTCCATCATCTGGGCCAGGGTCAGCTCGGGCAGCAGTTCGGTCACTTCGGGGCCAATCATCGCAGCCCCCAAAATTTCGCCGTACTGCTCATCAATCACCAGTTTGACAAACCCGGCATAATCGCCCAGGCCGAGCGCTTTGCCGTTCGCCTGGAAAGGAAAACGCCCAGTTTTGACCGTATAACCGCGTTCCCTGGCCTGGGCCTCGCTCAGGCCAAACGAGGCAATCTGTGGCTGGCAATAAGTGGCGCGCGGCATCATTTCGTAATTGAGCGGCTGAATTTCGTGGCCCGCAATCACCTCAGCCGCCAAAATGCCCATTGCCGAACCGACGTGGGCCAGCATCAATTTGCCGGTCACATCGCCAATCGCATAAATGCCCGGCACGCTGGTTTGCATCTTCTCATCAATTTCGATAAATCCGCGCTCGCTGGTCTTGACTCCCGCCTCTTCCAAACCTAAATCTTTGGAATTGGGACGGAAACCGATTGCCACCAAAGCCTGATCCGCTTCGAGGCTTTTTGTCTCCCCGTTGGCCGATACGGTGACTTTTACACCCGAATCTGTGATTTCGACCGCCTCGACCTTGTGCCCGGCCAGGGTTTTGATTCCGCGCTTCTTAAACGCCTTCTCCAGTTCGGCGCTGATTTCCTCGTCTTCGAGCGGCACAATCCGTGGCAGCATCTCGACGATGGTCACATCGACCCCGTACGAATTCCAGATCGTCGAGAATTCGACCCCAATTGCGCCGGAGCCGATCACCACAACGCTTTTGGGTAGTTTCTCCTGCAAAATCGCTTCCCAGTAGGTGACGACTTTTTCTCCGTCCACCTTCCATGCGCCGGGAACGGCAGACGAGGCCCCGGTAGCGATGATGATGTTTTTGGCCTTCAGTTCGCTAACCTTGCCGTCCTTGTCTGTCACCGCGACCGTCTTGAGCGAAGACGCAGCATCGCTGGCGGTCAGTTTGCCGGTGCCCATCTGGACGGTAATCTTGTTTTTCTTCATCAAAAAGCCAACGCCCTTGACCAGTCGATCCGAGACCTGGCGGCTGCGTTTGACCGCTGTGCCGTAATCGAGTTTTAGGTTTTCGAACGAGAAGCCAAATTCCTTGCCGCGTTCGCGCAAGATGTGGGCGATTTCGGCGTTGCGCAGGAGCGCCTTGGAGGGGATACAGCCCACATTCAGGCAGACCCCGCCCAGCCATTGCTTGTCAACGATGGCGGTTTTCAATCCCAATTGCGAAGCGCGGATGGCGGCCACATATCCGCCCGGCCCCGCGCCGATGACAATGACATCATATTCTTCTGACATGAAAATCTCCTCTGAGATGAATTTATGCTCTTGCCTTACAAACTTTGGATGCCCGACCCCGCAAATGGTTGCATTCCATCCTGCGGGATGAAATCGGACAAGTTTCCCCTATTTTACTATAGGCCCGGCCATCAATAGCCTCGTCAATAATGGCATTCCGTGGCGCGGGATGCTATCCCGCGTTATGCCAGATATGGCAGGCCCAGGCGGATTAGCAATCCGTCCCACGGGAACTACCCGTCTGCATTCCGTGGCGCGGGATGCTATCCCGCGTTATGCCAGATATGGCAGGCCCAGGCGGATTAGCAATCCGTCCCACGGGAACTACCCGTCTGCCTTCCGTAGCGCGGGATGCTATCCCGCGTTATGCCAGATATGGCAGGCCCAGGCGGATTAGCAATCCGCCCCACGGAAACTACCCATCTGCATTCTGTAGCGCGGGATGCTATCCCGCATTATCCCAAACATAGCAGGCGGATTAGCAATCCGCGCCACGAAAACTACCCATCTGCATTCTGTAGCG
>JAVEWN010000140.1:0-6600 GCA_034004515.1 Anaerolineales bacterium
GATGTGAAACTGGAGGCAAACGCGCCCGCATTTTCAGCATTGCCCGAAAGGAAGATATAAGCCGCCTGCCCGCCGAGGGCCGAGAGCAGGCCAGCAATCGTCCACAAAGCGGGGAGTTTCAAGTACTCGAATATTCGAATACTCGAAAATCGAGTATTCGTGACAGGCACTTCCAGCAAATAAATCGCAATCGCAATCATGGCCGGGACGGGGAACCAGTTGACCCGGCTGACCCCGGCCCAGGCTGAGGCAAGCATGACTGCTGCCAACGAACGCCAGGGATGGCGCGCCGAGACAAACAGCAGCGGGATGAAAATCATCGGCATCAGGTGATAGTAAATGCCGACCAGCAGGTAAAAGAGAAAGAGCCAGCCAATTAACAGCCAGGTTCTAATTCCTAATTTCGAATTTGAAAATTGCAAATTAGGAATTAGGGCGCGTTTGGCAAGCGCGAAAACCGCTGCGCTGGTCATCAGCATCCAGAGCAGGAATTGCCAGAAGCGGTGGCCGCTCAGGTCAAGGCCGGGGACGAGGTAGGCCAGCGATTGCAGGAAGTAGCGGCTGGGGTGAAGCGTTGAGAGCGGGAAACTTTCCCCGTAGCGTGATTGCGCGAAATAGAGTGATGCGTAAAAATAGCGGCTCGTCTCAGACCAGCCCATCGAGAAGGGATAGGTTGTCACGGCCTGGAAGCGGACGTAAATCTCGTAACCCACGCCCAAAAGGATCAGAGCCGAGGCAAACCCGCCTGCCCAGGAGATTTTGAAGGCCACTTTGAGCGCGCCAGCGGCCAAAAGGATCAGCCACCAGCAGGCCCAGTAGAAGAGAATTGTCGTCAGCACCGGGTCTTGTGTCGATTTTTTGACCACTTCGCCGACCCGGAAGCTAAATTTCAGATACGGAATCAGCAGCAGGATGGCGATGAACAGGCCCAGGCCAAGCGCGCGCCAGACGGCACTTTGCAGGCGAGGCAACGCCAGGGCGGAGATCAACTTTTCAGCGCGCGAGTCGCTCATCCAATAAAAAAGAAAAATGCAGCCCGCCAGCACGGCCAGGTACAGCAACAAGACCGCCCCCCAAACGGAGCGATGCAGAATCACGCCAAGTTCGTTCCAGCGGATAATCGACCAGCCGAGGATGGCCAGGTTGGCGAGAAAGGTGAAGGCGAGGGTGGTTTGCCAGAAGGTTTTGGGCGAGGTCATCAGGCGGTTTTGTCCATCTTGGCCAGGATGGCGGGCAGGGTTAGCGCGCCGGGCAGGCTGGCGAGCATGTGCAGCAGGCGTGTGATGAGCGGCACGGCGGCAGCGACGGAGACATCCAGCCCGCCGAGGGTGGCCAGCAGGGCCGAGACGGTTAGTTCCTGCCAGCCGTAGCCGTTGACTGAGACGGGCACGTTGCCGATGAAGTAGGCGAAGCTATACAGGCCGATCACGCGCCAGAAGGCCAGCTCGCCGCCCAGGGCGTGGATGACGACATAGTTGGCGCTGAACATGCACAGCATGTGAGCGAAGGCAAAGCCGAGCGCGGTCAGGAGCGAGAGCGGTTTTTTGAACCAGATGGCGAGCGAGGCCAGGGTGCGGCGGGCAAAATCCAGCCCTTTGGGCCACAGGTTGGGGAAAAAGGCGGCCTGGGCGGCGGCGGGCGCGGCTTGCAGTAGTTGATAGAATCCGAGCGGCGAGGCCAGCGACATACCCGCCATGTTGACCAGCCGGTCTGCCGCCAGCGAGGCCAGGCAAACGGCGCGGTCGTAGCCGAGTTGGATTGTCCCGGCCAGGCGCACCACGTCGCCGCCGATGGTGGTCGGCAGGAAGTTGGTGGCGAACAGGCCGGTGAAGGTCAGCGAGAGGCTGTTCTTGAGCGGGATCGGGATGCCGCCGGAGCGCAGCAGGCTGTGCCAGCGCAGGACGGTGAACAGGCGCGAGGCGAAGATCAACCCGAAGGCGGCCAGCAGTTCGAGCAGCGAGATTTTGCTGAGGGCGGTGCGGACATCCTCCCAATTCCAGACGATGAGCGCGATCAGCAGTCCGGCAGAGAGCAGGCTGCCGAGGATTTTTAGGAGGGAGGCGCGGGTGGGTTTGGAGGGGGAGGTCATGGGGGAATTGGTAATTGGGGATTGGGGATTGGGGATTCGATATTCGAGTATCGAATCCCCAATGTCGAATTTCGAGTTATCGGCTCTCAGGCATCTTTCCCATTTCGCAGCACTTTGCGGACGGTGTAGGTCGGTTTTTGCTGGGACTCGTGATAGGTGCGGACGAGCAGTTCGGCAATCAGGCCCATCAGAATCGACTGGAAGCCCATCAGGGCCAGCATGACCGAGATGATGAAGATCGGCGAGGTCAGAACGTCAATCTGAATTAGAAGTTTGCGGACGGCCAGAAAGGCCATCCCCAGGAAACCGGCCAGGAACATCAAAATCCCGCCGCCGCCGAAGAGATAAATTGGTTTGGCGGAGTAACGCGTCAGAAATTGAACGGCGATCAGATCGAGCACGACCTTGAGGGTTCGTTCCAGCCCATACTTGCTTTTGCCGAATTTGCGGGCGTGGTGGCGGACCGGCACTTCGATGATTTTTGCGCCGACCGAGTTGGCATAAACCGGGATAAAGCGGTGCATTTCGCCGTACAGCCGGAAGCCGGTAATCACTTCGCGGCGGTAGGCTTTCAGCGTGCAGCCGTAATCGTGCAAATGGACGCCGGTCACGTTCGAGATCAGCCAGTTTGCCATGTGCGAGGGCAGGTTGCGGGTCAGGGCGTTGTCTTCGCGCAATTTGCGCCAGCCAGAGACGACATCGTAGCCCTCATCCAGTTTTTCGAGCATCATCGGGATGTCCGCCGGATCGTTTTGCAGGTCGGCATCCAGGAAGGTGATCACGTCCCCGCGGGCGTGGTCGATCCCGGCGGCGATGGCGGTCGTTTGGCCGAAGTTGCGCCGGAAGATCACCACGCAAACATGCTGTGGGTCGGCGGCGGCCAATTTTTCGAGCACGCTGACCGAGTCGTCTTTGCTGCCATCATTGACGTAAATGACTTCCCAGGAGCGGTTTAGGCCTTGCAGGGCGGTATGGATGGCCTCGTGCAGGAGCGGCAGGCTTTCTTCTTCGTTATAAACCGGGATGACGATGGATAAATCCATAGCTTATTTTCTCCGATAGAGATAAAGGGCCGAGCTTTTCTGGCAGGATTGCGGCCCGGTTTCGAGTATCAACTCAAAATCAGACAGTTGAAGGGTCAGCCAGTTGTCCGGGCCGGCGTTGCGCGCTTCGAGCAGGACAAAATCTGCCTGGGCCAGCCATTCTTCGTTGAGCGATTGGTTCGTCCAGCCATAGCGGCGCAGCCCGGCGTCATCTTCCGAAATGCGGAAGGAATAGCCGCCGTGCAGCTGTCCCGGCAAAATCTGAATACCGGGCAAGTATAACAGCGTCACCGGCGAGTAACCGTCCCAGTAGAGCTTCGCGCCGGGCGGGATGCGCGCTGCCAGCTGCGCCCCGGCCGTTTCGTAGCCGGAGAGAGTCTCGCCCGGGCAGTCGTAGCCGCGGTATTCTCCGGCCAGCAGGAGCGAGGCCGAAAACAACGTGCCGCTTACGAGAATCGCAAGAAAGGCAGTCGTCAAGCTCGATTTTGGGATAAACAAGCGGGATAAAAGAAGGAGGACGAGTGCGGCCCCAACCGCCACCGTTACCGGAAAGATGACCTGGGCCGCATCGCTGATGGCGCGCATTTCCAGCCCAAACTTGTTTGCAAAAACCTGCCAAATCTGCGCGCCGCCGAAGCCCGGCATGGGCAGCATCACCAACCGCCGATAGAAATTCTCTGGCAGCAGGTCGCGCACGCTTCCTTCGGCAGAATAAGCCATGCCCGCCAGCAAAAGCAGCAGCGCGCCAAAACCTGTCCAGGCCCGCCAGCGGGGAGGGTTGAGAGTCCAGTACGGCAGGGTTGCGGCGACCAGCAGCAGGCCAAGTCCGCTGTAGAAGGCGGTGTAGGTTGGGAAGCAAAAGACGCAGTACTCGTTGCCCAGCGCGGCCCAGGCGTGCAGGCCGAAAAAGACCGCCAGCAGCAGCGCTAAAAATGCGGCGGTTTTATAATTTGGATTCTTTTTAGGCCAGAAGACAAAAACGGCGAGTGCGCCAACCAAAGCCGCGAAGTGGTAGCGGAAGGCCAGAAAAAAGCTGGAGATGCGAAAACCGAGGGCCGGCTCCGGGTTCCAGGTGGGGATGTGTTCGGGCGCAAAAAACGGCGCGAGAAACGGCAGCGGCAGCCAGCGCGCCCACAGGCGCAGGATGTTGGGCCAGTAGAGCAAATGCACGCCGCCGAAGCTGAGCAGCATTCCGGCCAGAAGCCACAACAGGCCCGGTTGAAACCAGGCCCGCAGAAAAGATTTGGCGTCCGGGCGATGGGTTTGCCAGGCGATGTAGAACGCCAGCAGCGGCAGGAGCGGGACGAGATTGATGCGCACCATCACGACCACGCCCGCCAGCAGCCCGCCGAGAAAAAGCTGTCCGTTTTTGCGGTTGGGACCGAGGCTCAGAAACATTGTCCAGGCCAGCAGGCAGGCCACCAGGCCCTGCGAGGCGGCGCTGGCCGTCATGCGCAGGGCGGCCGGGTTGAGGGCCAGCGCCCAGACCACCAAAGCGGCCAGCCAGCCTCCGCCCAGGCGGCGGGAGGTGAAATACAGACCGATAACGGCCAACAGGCTGAGGGTAAACGCGAAAATCCGCCCGGTAACGAGGCCGGGGCCGAAGAGAAGTTGAATCCAGCCGGGAATCAGGTACGAGAGCGGCATCTGGTTCATCCACAGGCCGTTATCCTGGAAGGGCGTGTATTGCCCGGAGGCCAGCAAAAGCCCTTTGTAGAGATACAGGCCCTCGTCCAGCACGGAATATTGGCTGTGGGAAAATTGCCAGCTCAGCACGGCGTACAGGCCCAGGCCGATTAATGCGAAAATACCTGTCAGGAGCGGTTTTTTGCGGAGGTGGGCGATGCAATGATGGAGGAAAGTCATCAGGGCTAAAAATTTCACCCCAAAGCCACAAAGTCACCAAAAACTTTGTGGCTTTGGGTCTTTGTGGCGATTTTTGAAGGAACAGGTTATTTTTTGGAGAGGCGTTGCAGGTCAGATGCGACCATCATCTCGACCAATTCTTTGAAGGATACTTTCGGCTGCCAGCCGAGTTCGGCTTTGGCGCGGGTCGGGTCTGAAATCAGCAGGTCGACTTCGGCGGGACGGTAGAAGCGCGGGTCCTGGACGACGTAATCCTGGTAGTTGAGGCCGAGGCAGCCAAAGGCCAGCTCGCAGAATTCACGCACGGCGTGGGTTTCGCCGGTGCCGATCACGTAGCTTTCGGGGGTGTGGTGCTGGAGCATGCGCCACATGGCATCGACATAATCCCCGGCAAAGCCCCAATCGCGCTGCGATTCGAGGTTGCCGAGGCGCAGTTCTTTGGCCAAGCCGAGTTTGATTTTGGCGGCGGTGTGCGAAATTTTACGGGTGACAAATTCCAGCCCGCGGCGTGGGCTTTCGTGGTTGAAGAGGATGCCAGAGGTGGCAAACATATCGAACGATTCGCGGTAGTTGATCGTGATCCAGTGTCCGTAGACTTTGGCAACGCCATACGGCGAGCGCGGATAAAGCGGGGTCGATTCGCGCTGGGGAACTTCCATGACTTTACCGAACATTTCACTCGAAGAAGCCTGGTAAAACCTGATTTTTGGGTTCACTGAGCGGATGGCTTCGAGCAGGCGCGCCACGCCCAGGCCGGTCACTTCGCCGGTCAGGATCGGCTGGCCCCAGGAAGTGGGAACAAAGGATTGGGCGGCCAGATTGTAGATTTCATCGGGTTTGAACTCTTCGATCATGCTGACCAGTGAACTCTGGTCGTGCAAATCACCCTGGACGATGCGCAGATCGTCTTGAATGTGTTCGATCCGCTCAAAAGTCACGGTGCTGGAACGGCGCACCATGCCAACGACTTCGTATCCCTTGCCCAGTAATAATTCGGCCAGATAAGAGCCGTCCTGGCCGGTGATGCCGGTGATCAATGCAGTAGGCATGTATATTTCTCCTTGAAATAAGCAAAATTCAATCGCTGAATATTATAAAGGATGAAAATGAAATCTGAAGGATGAAAGACGGACTGACGCTAATCTATCGATTTTTTCTGCTTTTGAAGTTTTTCCCTGACCCAATCCCCACCGGCTGCCAGGATCGCCAGCCCAAGTGCAATCGCCAGGGTGTTGCGAATGCCCAGGTTGAAACCGAGGCCAACATAGCGATACAAGTACCAGTGCCCAAAGACGACAATGATAATTGCCTCGACGGCCAGGATGCGCAAAAACCAGCGGTCGCGGCTGATTTTTAGCTGTTCGCAACTGAGCGCCGCCAGCAGCGCCATCCAGACCAGCAGGATGACGCGGTAACGGGGATTGTCCCACTGGTCGCCGCCGCCGCGCACTGCCGCGACTACAATCCAGCCCCAGACGACTGCCGAAATCCACAGCCATTGACGGCGCTGACGCGGGTCGCTCAGCTTCCAGGCGGCAATCGGGGCGTAGCCTAAAATTGGCAGCAAGACATACCAACCCGCCGCGCGGAAAATGCCCAATG
>JAVEWN010000141.1:0-2815 GCA_034004515.1 Anaerolineales bacterium
CTGTCATTGCGAGGGCGTTTTTTGCCCGAAGCAATCTCCTCTCGCGCGGATAAAACCCCGTTAAACGGGCCTTCCTGACCCTTTGGGAGATTGCTTCGTTCGCGCTTGCGCGCTCCTCGCAATGACAGTTTGGGAGGAGCTTGCTTCGCCGCCTACGGCGTCTCGCAATGACAGTTTGGCGGCGGGATTGCTTCGCCGCCTGCGTCTCGCAATGACAGTTTGGCGGCGGGAGATTGCTTCGCTGCGTCTCGCAAGGACTGTTAGCCGCTGGCCTGAATGATCTTGTCCATCATTGCAACAATCGCAGGAAGGTCGATTTTTTCAAAGATGACGCGGGCTTTTTGGGCGTATTCGCGCGCTTTTTGTTTGTGCCCGGCATTCAGCAAAACAATTGCAAAATTGCCCAGGTCAGCGCCTTCGCTGTACAGGTCATCAATCTCGCGCCGCATTTGCAGGATGACAGCCATTTTTTGTTCCGCTTCTTCAACTTTTCCTGCGCCAATATCCATGCGGCTTAAGGCCGCCAGCACGTTGGCTTCGCCCAATTTAGACCCGATTTCCTGGTAGCGTTTCAGGGCTTCGTTGTAACTGACCAGCGCGGCGTCTAGCTCTTTACGAAATTGTTGCACATCGCCGATGGCTTTTCGCACGTTGGCTTCCAGGCCGTTATCAGCAATTCCTTTGTGGAGCGCGCTTTCGAGCCAGCTTTGCCAGGCAGTGTGATAAGAAAGAAGGCTCCACCAGTTGCTGGGGCTGGTCGCCAGGCGCGCCAGGGCTTCGCCATCCGGCTGGCCGCCGGCCCACTCCGCCAGCAGATACAGGTTTTGCAGGTCGGCCAGCAGGTCGGGGCGGGTTGATGAGTCGGCGCTTCCCGGCAATTTGCTAAAGACATCACAGATTTGCTCCAGGGCGCGCCGGCAGCAGGCGTCGTAGTCCGGGCTGTTCAGGGCGGCCCGGGCATAATCGCTCACGCTGGCGTGCCAGGCCCAGCGTTCGGTATCCGGCTCAAAGGCCAGCAGCGCAGAATCGCGCAGCGGGTCGAGGCGCGGGTAGAGAGCCGCCTGCTCAATGGCGAGGGCCGCCGCCAGCGCGGCCGGCGTGCAGGAACCGGCCCCAAAAATGGGCAGGCAGGCCAGCGCAGCCCGGGCCTGGTCGTCCAGGCTTTCCAGCGACCAATCCATGACTGTTTTTAAGATTTCACGGTAATCGCTGCCGAGCGTGGCGATCGATTCAAGCATGTGGGCCAACGGCCGCTTGCGCACCAGGGCGACCAATTTTTCAAGGATCAGCGGATGTCCGCCGCTGGCGCGCGCCAGGCGCAGGGCCAGGTCTCCGCGCTGCAAGGAGGCGATCTGCCAGTGTTCGGCCAGGGCCAAAACATAGCGCGCGCCGGCTGCTTCGGCCAGGCCGCCCGTCAAAGCAATCGAGCGCGCGGCAGGCAGGTTTTCAAAGACCGGCGCGGGCGGGCGCAAGGTTGCCAGGGCGGCGCTGCCGCGCCCCAGGCGGCGCAAAAAAGCGGCGATCCGCTCCAGGTCTGGGGCAGACAGTCCTTCCAGGTTGTCCAGCAAAAACAGGGTTGGTTTTTGGCGGGCCAGGGCCAGCAAGGGTTCTTCGGGCGGTTGGCCCGCCAGGAGCGGCAGTTCGAGGGCGGCAGCCATCCCGCGCAGCAGGAATTCAGCCGAGGGCGCGCCGCGCCCATCGCCAAAGCCAATCCCACCCGGGAAGCGCCAGGCGCTGCGCTGGGCGGCTTCGAGGGCCAGCGCGGTTTTGCCGATTCCGCTGACCCCGCTCAAAACGGCCACGAGCGGCGTCTTTTCCAATCCGTGGGCCAGGTCGTTCAATTCTGCAGCGCGCCCAAAGAAGAATTTCTCGCGGGCCGGCAGGTTGCCGGGCGGCAAATGGTCTTCAATCAGCGGCTTGCCGGCTTCCAGCCCGTTGAAGCTCAGCCCGGTTTCCCCAAAAAGGCGCGGTCTGTGGCTGCTGACCTGCTGCGCGGCCCGTTCGAAGGCGGCCTCGAGCGGGTATCCGCCGCGCGCCAGTTCCGCATACAGGCTGGCGGCAAACTGGATCGCTTCGTCGTCGCGGACCGGGTCGGGGTGTCCAAGCGCGGCCTGGGCCCGCCCGGCTGCGCTAAAAGCCTGGGCCGCAGAAAAGGCATGCTCCGCGCTCTGGCAGGCGTTGAAGACGGCCAGGCCGAGCGGCGGGCAGTCTTTCAGTTCGGCCAGCAGGCGCAGGCTGGGAACGGCATCCAGGCTGCCGTATTGATCTTCAAAGAGCAGGCCGTCCTGCCAGGCGTGGCCGCTGAAATGTAAAACATGCGGGTAAAGTCCTTGCTCCACCGCGCGCGGCGAAAGGGCATAGCGCAGGGCCTCGAGCGTTGGCGGCGTCAGGCGAATCAAGGCAATCGGCGCGCCGCTGGCCGCCACCGCTGCGGATAACTTTTGCCACTCGGTCAGCAGGTCGAGCGGGGTTGGGTCATGCTGCGGGTTGCGCGGGTCGAAGACCGGCCCGGCCAGCACGACCAGCACCCGCAGCATTTTGCGCAGGTCGCGCTGCTGGAGCGCGGCAGATTGGGCGGCCTTGAAAATCAGGTCGCCGCCCACTTCGAGAATCAGGTTGTGATCGCCCACCACCAGGTTTTTGCCAACACTTTCGCCCACTTGCAGGTTCGTTTTGTCCATCCCAACTCCCTTTTTGATGTGCCCGGTTTTGTATAGTTTAGCACAATTCCGGCTGGCGCTTCGCGGCTGCGCGCCTCCCCTGCCCGTAGACGCAGGCCCTGAGCGGAGCGTTTCTCAGCGTAGTCGCAGGGCGA
>JAVEWN010000141.1:2915-6532 GCA_034004515.1 Anaerolineales bacterium
TTTGTTTAATCGATTGCCATATCAGAATTTATGTTCTATAATTAGGGCATGGACGCCCTCACCCGCTTGAAAATGCTCTCCAGCCAGATGACTTTCGAGCCAGACCTCGAAAACAGACCGGCCTGCTTCAGCAAAAAGCAGGAAGAGCAAATTTTTGTCCACCCGGCCCACCTGCCAAACGGAGGCCGCATCCAGCTCCTCAAGACGCTCCTTTCCTCAACCTGCGAACGCGATTGCTTCTACTGCCCCTTCCGGGCCGGGCGCGATTTTCGGCGGGCCACCTTCCAGCCGGAGGAGTTTGCCAGGCTTTTCATGGGGCTTCAGCGGGCCGGGCTGGCCGAAGGGGTTTTCCTCAGCTCAGGCATCGCCGCCGGCGGCCCGCGCACCCAGGACAAACTGCTCGAGACCGCCGAAATTCTGCGCAAGAAACTGGATTTCCGGGGCTACCTGCACCTCAAGCTGATGCCCGGCACTCAGCGCGCCCAGGTCGAACGGGCCATGCTGCTGGCCGACCGGATTTCGGTCAACCTCGAAGCGCCCAACAGCGAACGCCTGGCGCGCCTGGCCCCCCACAAAATTTTCATCGAGGAACTGCTCCAGCCGCTCCAGTGGGCCGACGAAATCCGCCGCACCGAAAATCCCCGGCGGGCCTGGAAAGGTCGCTGGCCCTCCAGCACGACCCAGTTTGTGGCCGGTGGGGCCGATGAAAGCGACCTGGAACTGCTGACCACCACCGCCTGGCTCACCAAAAACGTCGGCCTGAAGCGGGCCTACTTCTCGGCGTTTCATCCGATCCGCGACACCCCGTTTGAGAACAAGGCCGCCGTCGATCCGCTGCGCGAACAGCGCCTCTACCAGGCTTCATTTTTGCTGCGAGATTACGGATTCGACCTGGAAGAGCTGCCATTTACGGACGCGGGCGGCCTGCCCCTGGCCGACGACCCGAAACTTGCTTGCGCGCGCCTCAGCCTGGTTCATACGCCGCTCGAACTCAACCGCGCCGAAAAGCGTGACCTGCTGCGAGTGCCGGGAATCGGCCCGAAAGCGGTGGAAGTCCTCTTAAAAGCCCGCCGGACGGCCAAACTGAAAGACCTGAGCCACTTGCGCGCCCTGGGCATCAATACCGTCCGCGCTGCGCCTTTTATTCTGCTGGATGGCAAACGTCCGGCCCAGCAAATGGCTTTGTTTTAGCTCAAAAAAGGAATTCTCCCCGTTTCGCGCATAAAGATTGCGTAAATTCAAGCGGCGGCTACCGCCCATCAGTCCCATTTCAACGGGACTGCAATTGACGCGCCAATTTGAATTTGCTACACTCGATATGCAATCGCCAATTTATTCGGAGGAGAATGATGAAAAAAAGGTTTTATCTTGCTGTTTTCGCGCTGCTGCTTGGCGCACTCGCCTGCAACCTGCCTGGCAGCGCGGCGACCCCCACCCCACCCTTTGGGCCGGATGCCGCTTTTACAATTGCTGCCCAAACGGTGGAAGCTGAACTGACCCGGGTTGCCCTGGCCCAGCCAACCAGCCCGCCGGCCACTTTTAGCCCCAGTCCGCCGCCGGCCAGCCCGCAGCCCAGCTCAACGGCCTCGCTTGTGCCGCTTCTGAGCGCAACCCCCACCGCCATTCCCTGCAATAGGGCCTCGTTTGTTCAAGATGTCACCATTCCAGACGGCAGCAGCATCCTCACCGGGTCGGCTTTTACCAAAACCTGGCGGCTCAAGAACATCGGGTCTTGCTCCTGGAACAGCAGCTATGCCCTGGTTTTTGATCGCGGAGACAAGATGGGCGGGCCAGACGCGCAGCCCCTGAGCGGGAATATCGCGCCCGGCGGCACGCTCGATCTCTCGGTCAGCCTGACGGCCCCTGCCGCTGCCGGAAATTACCGCGGCTACTGGCGTCTGCGGGACGGCTCCGGTCTGCTCTTCGGCCTTTCGACCGGTTCCTTCTGGGTCGATATCAAGGCCGTTTCGCCTTCCGCGACTGCCACGCCGGTCGTTGTCCTGCCGCCGGCAGTTGCCCTGGCAAATGCGCAAGTCGTCGCAGCCGAAAGCGGCTCCGTCCGCTCGGATGGCAGTGTCCTTTCCCCAAAAAACGTGGGCGACACCGATGCAAACGTGTCTTCGCAAGCCTTCTTAAGTTTCGACATTTCTGCGATTGGGGCCGGGGCGAACATTGTTGAAGTTAAACTAGACTTCAGCGATTATGACACGCTTGGCAACCCATTTGGGTTGGGTTGCTTAAGAATGTATTCGCAAAATTACGGCAGCCTGGATAGCGGAGATTATTACGCCGGCAGCCCGCTCGGCGCAATCTTGCGCTGGTGCAACGCCAGCGAACTGAGCGCCGTCCAGGCCGATGATGACCTTAAATCCATCGTCCAGGCAGCAGTTGGCGGCTCCAGAGTGCGCTTTCGGGTTCAATTTAACGACATGCCCAGCAATGGCAATGCCACCGCGGATATGGTTCGCCTGGGGGCCGGTCTCAAGCTGATCATTACCTATAACCCTTAAAGCCCAGGCGGGTAGGGTTTTTTCGCCGTCCTGAGCCTGTCGAAGGGCGGCTAAGAAAACACATTCCAGCTTTCCACAAGAAAACGGAAACTCCCAACTCAGGAGTTTCCGTTTTCTTGTCATTTTTAAGTTAGCGGAACAATTCTTCCAGCACGGGATTAATCTTCTCCCAGTTTGGCCCCAAAACTTGCGCACCGCCGCTGGTCGTAAAAGGTGTCACCATCTCGCGTGAAATGACGCGCGAGTCAATCCCGCCCGGGCCGGCCCGCAGAAAAGCCAGGCCGAGGCGCGGCCAGAGCCAAACCGGGATGTCGATCTGGGCCGCCGTTTGGAGCGCAGAGAAAAAAGCGGGCAGGCGCGTCCAAACCCCTGGCTTGAGCATTTCGCGCATTATCCCGCCCAGCAAAATTTGGGCCTGAAGCATCCGCCCAAAATCGTCGGCGCTGCTCCGGTTGCGGGCAAAGGCCAGGGCCTGGGTTCCGTTTAAGCGGTGGCTGCCCGGGGCGTAGCCCGCGCTTGGGCTATCGAGCGCGATTTCAATCCCGCCGAGAGCGTCCACCATCCCGACCACGCCATCCATCCGCAAGACAATCGAATATTGGGCCGGCACGCCAAAATTCTGATAAATCACGCGCTCGGTAGCTTTTGGGCCGCTGCCGGGCTGTTCCGCTTCGGCAAAGAAAAAAGCCGTATTGATGCGGTTTTCATTCCCATCCGCCTGCGTCACCCACAGGTCGCGCGGGATCGACAGCATCCCGACCTTTGGCGCAAGCGGCGAGATGGTTGCCAGAATGATGGTGTCCGTCCGTCCCAGATCACCACGATCCAGGCCGCCATCGACCCCCAAAATAAGGATGTTGCTGCGCACCGGCGCAAACAGGTAAAGGAGAAACGCCAAAACCGGTAGCAGGCTTGCCACGCCGCAGCCCCAACCCCAATTGAATTTATTGGGCAGTTTCTTGCCGTCCCGCCGCAGCCGGATGGCTTGAAAGCGGCCCAGTGAAGCTGCCGCGCGTGAGGGGGTTGTCTCGCCAAGTGGATCAGGGGGATTGTGCATATTACTCGTTGAGTTTCTTCCAGGCCCCCACCCAGGGACGCCCCAGCCGG
>JAVEWN010000035.1:0-31428 GCA_034004515.1 Anaerolineales bacterium
ACTGCGTCCAACCCCACACAGCTCAATTTTGACGAGGGGATAGCCCCTCAGCCGCTTTGAGTGGGCAAATAGGGCATCTCTGGCCCAGCGACGCCTAAAAACTCAGCCAGGGCCGCGCGCATGGCTGTACGGTCGTCCCAAAGATATTCGGTGACATCGAAGCACATCGACTGCTCGTGGCCTTTGCCGCACGCAACGACCAGATCGCCGGGGCGCGCCAGACGGATGGCAAAGCGGATGGCTTCGCCGCGGTCGGGGACGCGATAAAAGCTCTCGCCTTCACGCCCGCCCTGGCTTTCAGCCCCGGCCGCCATCTCCCCCAAAATTCCGTCCAGCGATTCGGTGCGCGGGTCTTCTGCCGTCAGAACCGAAATGTCGGCCAGTTGAGCGGCGGTTTCGGCCATCATGCGCCGTTTTTCGCGGTCACGCAGGCCCGCAGAACCAAAGACCGCAATCACCCGGCCGGAGGTCATCTGGCGGGCCTGTTCAAGAGTCACCTTCAGGGCATTCGGGGTATGCGCAAAATCGACAATGGCGCTAAAGTTTTGGCCGAGGTCGATGGCTTCCATCCGTCCCGGAATGCCCTGCAAGGCAGACAAACCTTGCGCCGCAACCCGCGGATCAACATTCAAGCCGATCACAGCCGCCGAAAATGCGGCCAGACAGTTGGAAATGTTGTACGCCCCGACCAGGTTTGAACTGGCAGAACGGACAACAAAACCCGGCCCAACGATATCAAAAATCGAGCCAGAAGGCCGGTAACGAATATTTTTAGCATAAATACCCGCAGCGCGGGTCAATCCATAACTGACCTGGGCCGTCTCCGTCAACTCGCGCAGGTAGCCATAAGATTTTTTATCGTCAAAATTTAAGACGGCCAGGCGCGGGTTGCCCTGCTTTTTTTCAACGGTCGCAGCCAGCAGTTCAAACAAGCGCCCTTTCGCGGCCCGGTAATTCTCATACGAACCGTGCTGATCGAGATGCTCGTGGGTGATATTGGTCACGATGGCAATATCGTACTGCGAAGCGTCGGCCCGGTATTGGGCCAGGCCGTGCGAGGTCGTCTCAAGCACGACATGCGTCAGCCCGGCGGCGACCATTTTGGAGAGATAGCGCTGCACGTCTGGCGCGTCGGGCGTGGTGACATGGAAGCCGGTATCCAGCTCCTCGCCGCCAATGACCGCGTTAACCGTCGAAATTATCCCGGCCTTAAATCCAGCCGCAATCAGGATGTGATAAAGCAGGTTGCTGGTAGTGGTTTTGCCATCGGTGCCGGTCACGCCGATCACGGTCAGTTTTCTGCCGGGATAATCATAAAAAGCGGAGGCGAGATAGGTTACTGCTCGACGGGCATTTTCCACGCGAATATACGGAACGGCCAACCCGTCCACTTGCTGCTGGCCGACGATGGCCGCCGCGCCCTTTGCGATGGCCGCCGGAATAAACTTGTGTCCATCCTGGCTGCCGCCCGGCATAGCGAAAAACAAATCGCCGGGGCGAACTGTGCGCGAATCAATCGCGATCCCGCTGATAGACGGGTCGGGGCTGAAATTGCCAGAATAAGGAAAGGGAAATTCTGCAAAAAGATCTGAGAGAAGTTTTTGAGTGGTCATACGGGATGTTTTACCATAAAAGCAGCCCCAGGGCAAAGCAAAACAGGCCGGAGCAATTCCCGGCCTGTTTTTGTTTATTTCGAAAGAGATTAGCGCAGGCTGGTGCGCAGGCCGTCGAGCTTGCCCGCAACAGAACCATCCAAGACTTTATCGCCAACCCGGATGACAAGTCCGCCCAAAATAGCGGTATCGATATGAAAACTAACCGATTCAGCGCCCGATTTAGCCAGGATATCTTTCTTGACCATTTCCTGCTCGGCGGCGGTCAGCGGCAGGGCGCTGGTCACTTCGGCAGATTGACCGGTGGCGCTGGCGCCTTCCATGACTAGCACTTTGCCAGACTTAACCCCTGAGAAGAATTCATCGAGCAAGGCATGTTGGCGTTTTTCGTCGAGCGCTTCGCCGATCAATTTTTGGGTCGCGGCAATCGAGAGAGCGGCCACCTGGCTGCGTAAATCACCCAGGATGCGCCCGCGTTCTTCTTCAACTTCAGCGCGAGCTTTTTCTCGGATTTTTCCGGCGTCAGATTCGGCGGCAGCTTTTACGTCACGCCCGGCAGATTCAGCGCGTTGGGTCGCTTCGCGGACAATGCCGGCAGATTTGGCCTGAGCTTCAGCCATAATTTTATCAGCATCTTTCTCGGCGTTGGCGCGCGCTTCAGCGGCTTCGCGGGCATCCTCGATGCCCTGGTTGATGGTCGCGCGGCGTTTCTCAAGCAAGCCCGCGATTGGGCCAACAACCCACTTGGAAACAACCACGTAGACAATAATCAGGTTGACGACCTGAACAAGGAAAAACGATAAATTAAGACCTAGTGCGTCCAAATCAGCCTCCCGGTTTTAGAACACAAACAAGATCAGGAGCGCAACCACCAGGCAATAAATGGCGACGGCTTCGGCAAAGGCAATCCCCAGAATCATGTTGGTCTGGATGGTGCCGGTGGCATCCGGGTTGCGTCCCATGGCTTGCACGGCGCCACCAGTTACGATCCCAATCCCAGCACCAGCGCCAATTGCGCCAATCATTGCCAGACCTGCGCCAATCAATTTTGCGGCTTCAGCTTCCATTGTAGATAATCCTCCGTTTAGTCGTTTTCGGGCGGGATAATTTGCTACGGCAAATCACGCCACTGTGAGATGGTATTTACCTGGGCAAAATTTGCCCGAAACTTACGCGTGCGCTTCTTCTTCAGAATGTTCGCCGTGCCCCTGGGTAGCCTGGGCCATGAAGACCATGGTCAGCATCCCAAAGACAATCGCCTGAATCAAGCCTACAAAGAATTCAAGCAAATAAAACATCGACTGGGCAAAAACTGGCACCAGTGAACCGATCACAAACAACAAGACTGCGCCTGCAAACATATTTCCAAAAAGACGAAAGGCAAACGAAAGCACTTTCGAAAATTCAGAAACCAGTTCGAGCAGGCCAACACCAAAATCGATCACGCCAAAAATCGGCTTACTGAACAGGGTCTTGGTGTTCCAGAACTTGGTCAGGTAGGCCGCGCCCTGCGATTTGAAGCCAAAATATTGAATCATCACGACTGCAACAACTGCCAGGGCAAAAGTGAAATTCAAATCGGTCGAAACCGGGCGCAGAAATGGGACGATGACATAATCGCCCTGGTGCTCTTCGCCAGCCAGAGCGTTGTCCCAGATGGTGGTAATCGGGCCAAACTTTTCCAGCGCGTATCCATGGCCAGGATCTTGATGGACCCAGCCAAATGTTTCAACGCCCGGGATCAGGCCCGACCAGTTGGCGGCCAGCACCAGCAAGGTGATGGTGGCAAACCACGGGAAGATTTGTTTGGCCCATTTGCCAGCAGTGCCTTCGGTAATTCCGTACAGCATTTCCATCAGGGCTTCAATCGCCCCGGCGATGCCAGTTAGAACCATTTTGCCGCTTTTTACTCCGCGCCAGACAAAAAAGGCCAGCACAAACACGATCAGGTCCGCCAGGATCAGGCCAACAAAGGTATTGGTGATATAAAAATCACCGAACAAGGGGGTCTCGCTCAGTTTTTCGCCGGGCAGGTAAACGTGCGGCATGATGGGTTTAATTCCCAAACCGATCCCAAAGAAACCGGTAAAGAGAAACAAGCCCAAAATAATGGCCGCAAGCACGACCCAGCGCGCCCACACTCGTTTCTTGGGTTTTTCAATCACGATTTACTTCCTCCTCAAGAGATTTGGCTTCGTTCGTAGAGACAGGTTTCAGGCGGTCTGTGGCTTTGCGCACAATGTAGACCAGAGCAACCACCGCAGCCGGAGCGCTGATAACGATAAAAATAATTGTAAATAAAGGCCTGGTTTCTAGAACCCTGTCCAACCACAACCCCGCAAATAGCGCAGCGATCAGAATGATGGGAGTCAGGCAACCGACCTGACCAACGACCGTCGCCAGGGTCATATTAAAGGCGTTATTGTTCTGATTCGTTGGCTGGCTCATGCGCTGCGGATTATATCACAAGGGGTTTTGCGAAGTCTAGAAAAATGGTCAACTTTGTTTGAAAGGATAAAAATCAGGCCCGCCTCCACTTTGGGTGAAGGCGGGCGCAAAAGAGTCCTGACGTTATTTGAGCAGCGTGGCGCTAAACAGGCTGGCGGCGGCGTCAGACGAGAGGCCAAACCAGGGAGCGAAAAACGTACCGACCAGGATAATTCCGGCGGTGAGCAGGGCAATCGCAATTACATGCGGGCGGGAGATCGCAATTGGGTGGGAGGCTTCGTCTTCGCCTTCCATCCGGTACAGGTAGACATATTTCATAACCGTCAGATAATAGTAGACACCGACGATTGAGACAATGATGCCGATCACGACCAGCCAGGTCCAACCGGCTTCAATGGCGGCAAAGAAGACCAGGAATTTGCCGACGAAACCGCCGAAGGGCGGCATTCCTGAAAGCGACAGGAAGGCAACCAGCATCGCCAGGGCCAGGTAAGGCGAGCGGCGGCTGAGGCCATCGTAAGCGCGAATCTCGTCCGAGCCAACGCTGCGGCCAACGATGGCAATGATGCCGAAGGCCGCCAGGTTGGTCAGAATATAGGCCAGCAGGTAGAAAATTGCGGAGGCAACTCCCAGAGACGAGGCCGCAATCACTCCCAGCAGGGCGTAGCCGGCATGGGCAATCGAGGAATAGGCCAGCAGGCGTTTGATGTTTTTCTGCGCCAAAGCAACCAGGTTGCCAAAGATCATGGTGACAGCCGCCAAAATCGCGAGAACCATCTGCCACTGGTCTGCGGTTGCGCCGAAAGCGGTTAGAAACAGACGCAGCAGGACGGCAAAACCAGCCGCCTTGGAGGCCGTCGAAAGGAAACCGGCGACCGGGGTAGGCGCGCCTTCGTAAGTGTCTGGAGCCCAGAAGTGGAAGGGAACCAGCGAGAGCTTGAAGCCCAGTCCGACCAGCAGCAGGAGCAGGACGCCAATCGAGAAGGGGGTCGGGGCGCTAAACTGGCGGGCAAGCTCATCGAGAGAGGTCGTGCCGCCGAAGCCGTAGACCAGAGTCAGGCCGTAGAGCAGGGTGGCAGAGGTCATTGCGCCAAAGAGCAGGTATTTGAACCCAGATTCGATGGATTTTTTGTCGTCGAGCAGGAAACCGGCCAAAACGTAGAGCGGAATGGAGGTGGTTTCAATCGCCAGGTAAAGCATGACCAGGTCCGAGGCGGAGGCCATCAAGCTCATGCCGATGGTTGCGGCCAGCAGCAAGACAAAGGCCTCAGCGCGGCGGGAAACCCCTTCGACATCCATCATAAAGAGGGCGCTGATGGCGGCGGCAAAGATGAAGAACAGCTTGAAGGCGTAGGCCAGCATGTCGAAGCGCACCATGCCACCCCAAGCCAGGACGCCGTCCGGGCCGGGACGGCCAACCAGCAGGCTAATTCCCAAAATGGCGAACAATCCGCCAGCGGTCAGCCAGCCCAGGTTCAGGCGGCGCTTTTCATCCTTCCAGAACGGGTCGAGCACCAGCACGAGCATGGCCAGCACCAGGATCAGGACTTCAGGCAGGATAGCCAGTAAATTAACATTCATTTAAGCACCTCCCAAAAGTCGCAGCACGTTTTGAACGCCCAATTCGACGAGCGGAGCCATCAGGCCAGGGAACATGCCCAGCGCAAACATGACCAGGCAGAGCGTCCCCAGGGCAACTTTATCCAGAACAGAAATCGGGTAAATGTGGCCTTCAAAGTGAGCCGGCATATCGCCGAAGAAGACGCGCCGAATGGCGATCAAAATGTAGGCCGCAGTGATGACAATCGAAATCGAGGCGATCACCGCCACCAGCCACTGTGTTTTCCAAACGCCCATAAAAATGGGGAATTCTGCAACAAAACCCGAAAGGCCCGGCATACCCATCGAGACCAGGCCGCCAATGATGAAAGAAATGGCAACCCACGGCAGGGCTTTAACCATGCCGCCCAGTTCGGGCAATTGACGGGTGTGGGCGCGGTCATAGACCATACCAACGGCAGCAAAGAAGAGAGCCG
The DNA here is from genome assembly GCA_034004515.1 of Anaerolineales bacterium. Lineage (GTDB taxonomy): Bacteria > Chloroflexota > Anaerolineae > Anaerolineales > Villigracilaceae > UBA8950. The sequence continues at coordinate 6,098 of JAVEWN010000035.1, forward strand.
TCATCACGCCGTGCGAGAACATCTGCAAGCCTGCGCCGACCATGCCCTCGCGGTTGAGGGTGGCAAAGCCGAGCATGACCAGGCCCATGTGCGAGACCGACGAGAAACCGATGATGTACTTGAAATCGGTCTGGATCATGGCAATGAACGCGCCATAGACGACGTTGACGAGGGCCAGGCCGAGAATGAGATACTGCCAGAAAATTGCGCCTTCGGGCAGGAGCATGATGCCCACCCGCAGGGCGGCGAATGCGCCCAGTTTCATCAGCACGCCCGCGTGGAACATCGAAACCGCGGTCGGGGCCGCAACGTGACCATCAGGCGACCAGTTATGGAAGGGGAAGATGCCGCCCAGGATGGCAAAGCCGAGGAAGACCGGCAAAAACCAGAAGACCTGGAAGGGGATCGAATAACCAAAAATCGTGACCATGCCCGCCATTGCGCCAGCCTTTTCCATGGCAAGCATGTCAAAGGAATAGATGCCGGTATTCAGGCCGACCTGCCAATACATCGCCAACGCGCCGACCAGGGCAAAGACCGACCCCAGGAAAAGGTACAGGGTCAGCTTCATGGCGGCGTATTCGCGGGTTTGCTTCCAGCCCCAGATGACGATTAGCAGGAACATCGGGAAGACGGCGATTTCGTAGAAGAAGAACAGCATGAAGAGGTCGAGAGCCACAAAAACGCCGAAGACGCCGCCCGCCAGCAGGAACAGGAACGCAAAGAATTCGCGCGGGCGGTCGTCGATGCCCCACGAAATTAGGACGCCGGTGAACATGACCAGCCCCGTTAGCAGCACAAGCGGGGTGCTGATGCCGTCTACGCCAACGTGGTAGGAAATGCCCAAAATCGGCAGCCAATCCACTTTCTGGACAAACTGGTAGCCCGCAGCGGCCTGATCGTATGAGAAGTAGACCCAGATCGACAGGACAAGCGCAAAGACCGCAGCGGCGAGGGCCGTCACACGGATTTCGTTTTTGCGCTCACCGTTCATCAGAAAGATGATCAGCGAGGCCACCAGCGGGGTGAAGACAATGACACTAAGAATTGGAAATTGCATCGCGCACCTCGGCTAGAACAACATCATCATGGCTTTGTTGATGACATCCAAAATCCAGGCCGGCCAGATGCCGATCAGCAGGATGAGAATCATCAGCGGAGCCATAACAAGGATTTCGCGGATATTAATTTCAGTCAGGCGATGTTCGCCATGCGCCCAATGCTCGTTGAGCGGCCCGTGCAAAACATCCTTAATTCCTTTCAGGATGTAAGCGCCGGTCATCAGCAGGCCGATCATGGCTAGAGCGGTGAAGACCGGCATGATGGCCCATGCGCCCCGCACTACCAGGAACTCCGAGACAAAGCCATTCAGGCCCGGCAAACCGAGCGAAGCCATGCTGGTGTAGACCAAAATCGTGCCATACACCGGGACGAGCGGGAACAAACCGCCAAACTGGCGCAGGTCGCGCGTGTGGGTGCGCTCGTAGATCACGCCGACCAGGAAGAACATGCCCGCCGCCGAAAGACCGTGATTGAACATTTGCAAAACCGCGCCGTTCAAGGCAATCGTCGCATCGAGCGTGCCCATTGCTTTGGCTGCCGCGGCGATGCCTAGCACGACAAACCCCATGTGGTTGATGGACGAGTAAGCCACCAGCCGTTTGAAGTCGGTCTGACCATAAGCGCCGAGCGCGCCGAAGATAATCGCCATGACCGCCAGGAAAGCCAGCCAACCGGCAAAATGAGCGGCCTCTTCGGGGTAGAAGGGCAGCACCAGGCGCAGGAAGCCATACGCGCCGAGTTTGAGCAGGACACCGGCCAGGAGCATCGACCCGGCGGTTGGCGCTTCGGTGTGGGCATCGGGCAGCCAGGTGTGGAAGGGCCAGATCGGAACCTTGATGGCGAAAGCAACCACAAAGGCCCAAAAGGCGACCGTCTTGACCGTGCTGGTCGAAAGCCCAAGCAGAGTGCTTGTTTCGAGGGTTGTCCAACGCTGGGCCAGGGCAAGAATATCATAAGTTCCAAAGAGCACGCCCAACATCTGAATAGCCAGCAAGAGGCCGAGCGATCCGGCCATTGTGTAGATAAAGAACTTGAACGAGGCGTAGTTGCGGTTGGCCGAACCCCACTGATTAATCAGGAAGTACATCGGAACCAGGCCAATTTCCCAGAAAACGAAGAAAATCAGCAGGTCGAGGGCCATGAAAACGCCCAACATGCCGGTTTCGAGCAGCAGGAACAAGATCATGTAGGCCTTGACCCTATCGCCGATGTTGAAAGAGGCCAAAATCGCGAGCGGGGTCAGGAGAGTGGTCAGCAAAACCATCGCGAGCGAAAGTCCGTCCACGCCCAAGTGCAGGGTGGAGTTGATGGCTGCGTACCAGGTGTACTGCTCTTCAAACTGGAAACCGGCCAGGTCTGGCTTGAAACTCGTCCAGAGCCAGATCGACAGTCCCAACGGGACCAGGCTCGCAAACAGGGCCGTCCAGCGAATGGCTTTGATCTGGTCGCTGGGGATCAGCAGAATCGCCAGCCCCGCCAAAACGGGGAAGAACAGGATGGTTGTCAACAGGTGAGTGCTAATGAAGTCCATTGTCCACTCCCTTTAGGCAAGGAAAAGATAAGCCAGCACCGCCGCTAGGACGATGAGGAAGGAGGCCGAAACAATCAGGTAACTTTGAATACGGCCCGTTTGGGTGTAGCGCAATTCGTGTCCGGCTTTCTGGAAAACTGCCGCAGTGCCATCGCCGATAAATTCGTTGATGAACGGTTTGTCGAACTTATTGCGCAAGAAATCGCCGATCCAGATTGGGGTTTTGGCGATGAAATGCAGGATGCCATCGATCAGGCCCTTGTCCATCCAGAGCGAGGTAAAGACTGCTGAAAGCCAGATGACCGGTTTGACCACGAAGAAATTGTAGAACTCGTCGAAGAACCATTTGTTCTGCAAGAATAAATACAACGGGCCAATCGCTTTCTGAAGCGGGTCTGGCTGTCCGGCTTTGTGGTCTTTGTAGACTAGCCAGCCGAGGCCCAGTCCGCCCAGGGCCACCACGAGCGAAATCCCAAGCGGAATCCAGCTAAACGCCACTGCTTCGGGATGTTCGAGCAGCGTCGCGCCGACGAAGTTGTGGAACCAGTTCGGGATCAGGCCGCCGAGGCCGGGGAACTGTTCGGGGATGCCGACCCAGCCGTAACTGACCGCAAAAATTGCCAGGATTACGAGCGGGAGGGTCATCGTCCAGGGGGTTTCGTGGGCGTGTTCGGCTTCCTGGGTGCGCGCTTCGCCGAGGAACGTCAGCGTAATCTGGCGCATGGTGTAGAAAGCCGTCATCAGCGCGGCCAGCGAGAGGGTGATCAGAATCGTCCAATGTCCGTGGGCAAAAGCATCCGCCAGGATTTCATCTTTCGACCAGAAACCAGCCGTGACGAGCGGGAAACCCGAAAGGGCCAGGCCGCCCATCAGAAACGTCCAGAAAGTGACCGGCATTTTCTTGCGCAGGCCGCCCATGTTCATCATGTCCTGCGGGTCAAGATGATGGTTACCCGTGTGCAGGACGCCGTGTTCCATGCCGTGAATGACCGAACCCGAGCCGAGGAAGAGCAGCGCTTTGAAGAAAGCGTGCGTGACGAGATGGAAGGCGGCAGCAACATACGCGCCCATGCCGAGCGCGGCGATCATGAAGCCGAGTTGGGAGATGGTTGAGTAAGCCAGCACTTTTTTGATGTCGTTCTGGGCCAGGGCAATCGTCGCCGCGAAAATTGCGGTGAACGTGCCGATGAAGGCCACCACGCTCATTTCAGGAGTCAGTCCGTGGCCCTGCCAGCCCGCCGTCAGAAGCGGGAACATGCGCAGGACAGCGTAAACGCCCGCCGAAACCATCGTCGCGGCATGGATCATAGCGCTGACCGGGGTCGGGCCTTCCATCGCATCGGGCAGCCAGATGTGAAGCGGCCACTGGGCCGATTTGCCAATTGTCCCAATAAAGAGCAGGATGGCGATCAACCCGGCCGCGGAAAGGCCGAAGATGGGCGTGATGGTCTCGGCCAGGTCCGAGAGCACTTCAGGCCTGAAGATCTCGCGGAAGGAAAGCGTGCCGGTGGCCCAATACAGGTAAACGATGCCCAAGAGCATGAAGACATCCCCGACGCGGGTGGTCATAAAGGCTTTGATGCCCGCCGCGCGCGCCGAAGGTTTGGCAAACCAGAAGCCGATCAGCAGGTACGAGCATAAACCCATGATTTCCCAGCCGACGAACATCGTCAGCAGGTTGTCTGAGATGACCAGGGTGTACATGCCAAAGGCAAACAGGCCGATAAAGGCGAAGAAGCGGCTGTACATCGGCTCAACCGAGAGAACCGCATGTTTGTGGCCCTGCTCGTCGATCACAGTCGCGCCGTGCGGCGCCAGGCCGGGGCGATCGTGCTCTCCAGCGGGCTGGCCGAAGTTGTGATAACCGACACTGTAGATGAAGATCATCAGGATCGTCCAGGCGACGAAGAACAGGGTCACTGCGCCGAGCGGATCGATCAGCACGCCGATTTTCAGGAAAGTATCGCCGGTCGGCAGCCAGTTCAGCGAAGAGTTGAAAACATGCTCGCCAAAATGCTCAACCCCGAGAGTGGTGACAAAAACCACCATGCTTCCCAACCAGGAAAGCGTGGCCGCGCCAACCGCAATCGTGTGGCTGAGGGCTTTGTTCTTGTTGGTGAAAAGCACGATCACGAAAAACGCCAGCAGGGGCGGCAGGGGAAGAAGCCAGATAAGAGTTTCTGTCGTCATTGTTTGCTCCTACCACTTCATCAAATCGAGTTCATCAGCCGTCAGCGTCTTGCGCGTGCGGTAGACGGCAATCACCAGCGCCAACCCAACTGCCACCTCGGCGGCGGCGACGGCGAAGACAATAATTGCAAAAACCTGTCCGCCCATTTGCGCGGTGCTGCCATAGCGCCAGAAGGAAACCAGGTTAATGTTGGCGGCGTTCAGCATCAGTTCGATGCCGAGCAAAATCGCGATCACGTTTTTGCGTGCCAGCACACCATACAGGCCAATGCTGAAGAGCGCCGCCGAAAGGAAGAGATACCAGGACAAAGGAACCATATCTGCGCGCCTCCTATTTGCGGTTCGCAATGTAGACCGCGCCAACCAGCGCCGCCAACAGCATAATCGATGCCACTTCAAAAGCCAGGACGTAGGCATCCGGCGAGACGAGCGCCGTGGAAAGCGCCACCAGCGGATCCCCCACCAGGGCCGCTTTCTGAGCGCCAGCGTTCGGCATTTGGCCGGAAAGAAAAACCAGCCCCGCCAGAGTGCCAATTGCAACCAAAGCCGCCCAGGGCCAGCCGGCGTTGGTCTGCGAGGCCTTGGCGAGCAGGTCGCGGCGGGTCAGCATGACGACGAAGATAAACATAATCGCAATCGCGCCGATGTAGACCACAACCTGCACCACCGCCAGGAAGGCGGCGTCCAGCGTGGCAAATAGCACCGCCCCACCGAAAAGGGTCGCAATCAGCCAGAGGGCCGCATGAACCAGGTTGCGGGTGGTGACGACCATCAGCGCCGAAACCAGGATCAGCGCAGCGGTCAGGAAAAAGATAATTTGTTCAGCAGTCATATTTTCCAGTCCTCCCGTCCTAATGCTCTACCGCAGCGATAACCGGCAGCGACTGGCGTTTGCGGCGCGCCTGGGCCCGCATCAGCTCGACCGTGAGCCAGACGAGGACAACGTTCGACAGGAACATGCCGGCGACATACAGCCAGGTTGGCGCATCCAGCAAGATACGATGGGTCAGCGCAGTCACCATCAAAAGGACAAAAGCCAGCGGGGTCAGAAACTTCCAGTTAAAAGCCAGCATGTGGTCAATTCGGATGCGAGGCACCGTGTATTTGACCCACATAATGACCCAGTAGCCTATCATGGCTTTGATTACGAAATAAAACACCCCCAAAAGTGGGTACTGTTCGGCCCAGGGGCCGTGCCAGCCGCCAAAAAACAGGACTGCGATAAAACCGCCAAACGTGAAGGCGTGCAGCAGTTCACCGGCATAGAACAGCCCAAATTTCATCCCCGAATATTCGATGTGGTAGCCCGAAACAATTTCTGATTCGCCCTCGTGCAAGTCGAAAGGCGAGCGGCCCAACTCCGCGATGGCCGCAATCAGGAAGATCAACGCCCCCAGCGGTGAAATCAGCACAAACCAGACGCCGCCATTCGTAAATTGCGCTTCGGTGATGGCCTTCAGGCTCATCGAACCGACAATCACGGTCGGAATCAGCAGGGCGATCACCATCGGGATCTCATACGAAATCATATTGGAGACCATCCGGTACGCGCCCATCAGGGCATATTTATTGTTGGAAGACCAGCCCGCCAGGATGATCGACAACGTGCCAATCGAACCGGCGGCCACCAGATAGAGCAGGGCCACGTTCAAGTCCACGCCATAAATGCGCGAGGAGAGCGGCACGACCGCCCACAGGAAGAGGACCGAGGCCAGCGAAAGGATCGGAGCCAGGTTAAAAGGCACCCGGTCTGCGCCTTCAGGGGTGATATCTTCCTTTAGGATCAGTTTGATGATATCTGGAAAAGGCTGGAACAAGCCAAACGGCCCAACCCGGTTTGGGCCAAGCCGATCCTGGAAGCGGGCCACCACCTTGCGCTCGACCCAGACCAGGATAATATCCAGCACCATTACGATCAGGATGAATACGACAATCGCCAACAAGTTGATGACGAGGGCCGAAACCCAATCGGCCCAGCCCCAACCCGACAAAACGGACATCAGCCAGTCGTATATCACTTTAATAGGGTCTGTTAAAAATTCCATGGAGTGCTCCTGTATAACAATGAAAAGGCTGATAAGAATTTCCTATCAGCCTTACTTGTCAAATGGATATTAAACCCAATCCAGCATCCCTTTTTGCCAGATATAAGAAAGCCCGGCAAGCAGGATTAAAATAAAAATAATGCCTTCCACCGTGACGAAAAGCGGCATCGCGTTCAGGGACAGGGCCCAGGGGAACAAAAATACCGTTTCCACATCGAAAATCAGGAAGGCCAGCGCAAAAACATAATATTGCGATTTAAACTGAACCCAGTTGTCACCCACTGTTTCCATGCCGCATTCGTAGGTGCTGAGCTTGATGGGGTTGGGCTTCTTCGGTCCCAAAATTGCCGCCATAACGATGGCCGCAATTGGGATAATCAGCCCCACGATCAGGAAAAGGCCAAGATAAACCCACGGGTTTTCCATAAAGTCTCCTTGCAGATTGGGTTTTTTGTCACAAAAGGACGTTAGAATTTTATCATAAGCATCAGGGCAAGGGAATTAACGCTTGTATCATTTCAAGGTGATGTTTGTCATATATTTGAAAAACTTATATAAATAAGCCTGAAATATACCGAAAAGTTATAAAAAATGAGAGCGGGCGTGAAGGACAAAGCATTCTTTTGAGCGACAAAAAAATTACAGAACGCACCCCCCGCAGCCTGTTTGCCGTTAAAACAAGGCCTGGCCTGGCCCCCGTTCTGGCAGCGTTAAAATGTTGAGCGACGCGTTTTGGGCTGCCTGGCCCACAACCATTTGAGCGAACCTTCCAAAAACGGCATCCCAAGCACGGCGCTCAGAACCGTCCCCAACGCGCCCAGCCAGCGCGCAGGCTGCGCTTTCAGCCCGAAGAAATTAACCGCTTCGATTTCAATTTTCTGCGAGGAAAGTGCCAGGCGCTCTTCAGGGCCGCCCGCAATCGGGCTAAAACGCAAATAGAACCAGAGTGTCCCGCGATAGCGGCCTACCTGCTCGGCCCGGACGCTCCACGAAAAGCGCAGTTTCTGGCCGGGGCGGAGCGACTCGCTGATTGCCCCCGCCGGGCTGATCTGAACCCCGGCCATGTCCAGGCGGGCTTCGGCCCAAACGTAATGAGTGTCGTAGATATTCGGAATCTGGATAACCTGGCCCTGGGTCAGGTTGCCGCCCGTTTCGGCGGTGGCGGTCAGCTGGCCGTGATCATCTACTTCGAGGGTCAGGTGAATCAGCTCCGAATCACCGGCCCGCAGCCGGGGCGGAAATTCAAGCGTCAACATGCGCGCTTCGGACAAAGCGGGTTGCGGCGCGACAAGGCTGGGGGTCGGCAAGATTTCGAGCGGCGTGGCAACAGCCTGAGGGTAGGCCGGTTCCTCAGTCGCTTCGGGCGCGACCGCCTCGGGAACAGGCCCGCAAGCCAGTGGGGCCAGCAGCAAAGTCAGCCCAATCCAAAATAAAATGCGGCCGGGCCTGGTGTTCATAGCAAAATCCAGTCCGGGCTGGGCAGTGCGCCCTGAGGGGTTGGCAGCTGCATCTGGGTCGGCTCGATATATTGGCGGCGCAGCTCGCGCTCGGCGGGCAGGGAAGCCCACAGCAGCAGGGTAAGCGAGACAAGCAGGAGCAGGAGAGCCAGGCCGAGCCGAATCTTTTGCATGTAAAAATTATACGCTTAATTTATCGAAACTAACAAAATTGGTTATGTTACCGGTCACAAATGGGTGTAAAATAGGCTAATTCACCTTTCCCCCACCCGGAGACCCCAAAACATGAACCTTTCTGCCCTGCAAGAAGAACGTGTCCCCCTCGCCAGCCGAATCTGGATCTCGCTGGCAGATGCCTCGGTTGCCATTTTGCAAGCCCTGGTCGCAGCCGGAGCATTGACCTATTATTTCGTCAACATCCGCGGGTTGTCGACGAGCTATACCGGCATCGTCTGGCTGCTGTTCGGCATCTGGAATGCGGTCAATGATCCGCTTTTTGGCTATATCAGCGATCGCACCAAGAATAAACTCGGACGGCGTATTCCTTATATCCGCTACGGCACGCCTATTTTCATCCTGTCTTTTGCGCTGTTTTGGCTGGATGTACCAGGCGTCACCAGCCAGGTTGGGCTGTTCCTGCAAATGCTGCTGGTTTTGTTCATCTTCGACACACTCTACACGGCAATTGCCACCAGCTTGTACATCATGCCATACGAAGTCGCCATCTCGAACAAGGCCCGCTCAAGCATCTTTGTTTGGAAAATTATCTTCATGGTTTTCACCATCGTTGTGCCGCTGGCCATCGAAGGCACGATCAAGCCCGAAGTCGGCGATCTGGCCGGGATTAGTTTCTTCCGCTGGTTCATGATTCTGTTTGCGGTGGTGATGGGCGTCATCATTTACATCAGCACCTATTTCTACAAAGAAAAGCACTACACGCAAGAAGCTGAACAATTTAACTTCTTCCGCGCTTTCAAGGAGTGTTTTACCAACCGCTCCTTCGTCATCTTCGAGGTGATTAGCTTCACGATCATGTTCGTACAGACCTCGCTGATGCAGGGTTTGTGGTACTACTTTGATGAAATTGATGTAGCGCGCACGCCGCTCTACCTGGCCCTGGCTGGCGGCATCATCGGCGGCGTTTTCTTGTGGATCAATCGGCGCGAGCCCTGGGGCGTCAAACTGAGCACGCGCTTGTTTAGCCTGTTCTTTGCAATTGGCTGTTTCATCGTCGTTTTACTGGGACAGAACACCATCGCCGCGACCATCGGGTTTCTGCTCTTCGGCCTGGGTTTTGCGGGCGGGATGTACCTGATTCCACTGATGAACGGGGATGTGGTCGATATGGACGAGCACCGCACTGGCCTGCGGCGCGAGGGCATGTATGCCGGCGTCAACAGCTTCATCACCAAACCTGCCATCAGCCTTGCGCAGTGGGTGATGTTGAGCATCATGACGGCCTGGGGCTACGATCAGACCCTCGCAAAAGGGATGCAGTCGGCCAGCGCCGAAACCGGCATTTTGCTGGGCTGGGTCCTGGTTCCGGGCATCCTGCTGCTGATCTCCTTCCTGGCCCTGCACTGGTATCCGCTGGATGGGCCGGAATGGCTTGGAATCAAGGCCAAGCTGGCTGAAATTCACAAAGAAAAAGAGCGCAAATATCTCGAAGCGCAGGGCTACAAGTTCGTTGAATAAGCAAAATAAAAAGAGACAGTCACCTTGCAGGTGACTGTCTCTTTTTTTACAGGGCCAAACAGGAAGATCAGGGCCGGTCTATCGCAATATCCTCCAGCGAAATTTCATCATCCAGCGGCTCCAGGTGGGTGATGACCACCGAATCCGGGACAGCCTGACGAATGTCCGATTCGATCTCTTCGGCGAGATGGTGAGCGTCGTGAACGGTCATTTCACCTGGCACCAGCACATGGACCGAGATGAAGCGCCGGGCTGCGCCCCGGCGGGTAAGCAAGGCATGGAACCCGAAACCCTTCCGGCGGTATGAATCGAGAACCGCTTCGATCTGTTTCAGTTCCGCATCGGGTAAAGAGGCGTCCATCAGACCTTCAACCGAACGCCGGATGAGCTGGTAGGCCGTCCAGGTGATATTAAGCGCCACGCCAATCGCCACCACGGCATCCAGCCAGAGCCAGTTTGTCAGCCAGGCTGCGCCCACGCCGCCAATAACAGCAACAGATGTCCAAACATCGGTCATCAGGTGATGGGCGTCCGCTTCAAGGGTGATCGAGCGGTTAAGTTTGCCGGCCGAGAGCAGGATGCGGGCAACAACCAGGTTGATTAAGCCTGCCACCAGGGAAACCGCCAGCCCCAAGCCCAATTGCTCAAGCGGACGGGGATTTATGAGGCGCTCGATGGCGGTATACATAATTCCACCCGCCGCGACGAAAATCAGAATCCCCTCAACTGTGCTGGAAAAATACTCGGCTTTACCGTGCCCGTAAACGTGGCTTTCGTCCGGGGGACGGGCGGCAATCGTCAGCATGGCAAGTGCCATCACCGCGGCAACCAGGTTGACGACAGATTCGAGCGCATCCGACAAAAGCCCAACCGAACCGGTCAGGAAATAGGCCCCAGTTTTTAGCGCGATCGTTGCGAGAGCGGCAGCAATCGAGAGCCAGGCGTACTTTGTCAGGGATGAACGTTCCATAAGATAGGCTAACGTTTGGGGCCGGCGCTGTTGATTTCCTCACGCACGGTGTGATAGAGATTCTCAGCCTTAATTTCACCCAGGCTGTAGCAGGGAGCTTCAAGGTGGTCAGCCAACTGCTGGGCCAGGCCCTGATCGAAGGCGGCATGTTCCATGTTGATCACCACCGAGCGGATCTGCTGCTCAGCGATGGCCTCGGCAAAGCGCAAAGATTCGTCCTGCGGGGGCAGCGTCCCGACTGAGACGTTGCCGGCCCCATCCGTCATCACGAGCAGCAGCGGCTGGACATCGGGGTGCAGGCGTTTTTCACGCTGGAGGACGTCCGAGGCCATCAACAAGCCCGCCGAAAGCGGCGTTTTGCCGCCGACAGGGATTTCCATCAGCGCGCGTTGGGCCAACTGGACGGAATTGGTCGGCGGCAGGACGAGGGTGGCGCGGTCTTTCTGAAAGACGATCAGCCCAACCCGGTCGCGGCGCTGGTAGGCGTCCGTCAGCAGCGACAGAATCGCGCCCTTGGTGGCGTTCATGCGCTCGGCGACCGCCATCGACCAGGAGGCATCAACCAGGAACAAGACCAGGTTTGCCATGCGCTTGACGCGAATCTTGCGCTGCAAATCGCCGGGCAGGATCGCAAAAGCCATGTGCTTGCGCTGCTCCTCGCGCCGCTGCTGAAACGGGGCAGCCGCGCGGAGGGTGGCATCAAAGGCCAGGTCGTTGGTCTTGCCGTTGGCCGGGCGCGCCATGATATAGCGGCCGCGTTTGCGGTCGGTGCGAGTCCGCGAGCGGCGGCCAGCATTTTTACGGGTCAGTTTATCAAGGGGGGTATCCAGCCTGCGCGGGGCAAAGGTCTCGCCAGCCTTGACCTTTTTGCCGCCATCCCACCAATTGGCATTGGTGTTGGCAAAAACGTCCTGGGGAGCTGGTTCAGGCGTGCCTGCGTCAGATGACGCGTCGTCTTCAATTGAATTTTCTAGGATCGACTTTTTTTTTCCTGCGCGTTTTCAGAATCATCAGAATCGGGCTGCGAGTCGTCGTCTTCCGGCACGGATTGGCCGACAAGCTGCTCGATGCGCTCCTGCAGCTGCTGGCTGGTAATTTCAGACTGGTAGAAAGCGCCGCGCCGGATGCGATGCGGCAGGGCCAGTTCGGCAGCCAGGGCAATATCGTGGTCGGTGATGGTGGTGCGGCCTTCAAAAGCGGCCTGGGCGCGGGCAGCCTTAAGGATGACCAGATCAGCGCGATGACCGTCCACGTTCAGGGACGAGGTCAGGGCCGCAATCGAAAGCATATCGCGTTTGGTGTGCGTCACCTGCCCAACCAATTTGCGGGCCAGCTCAATCTGGCGCGAGATTTCTTCTTCTTTTTCGATAAAGACTCTGCGGAAGGCGTCGGCGTCGGCTTCGTAGGCCAGGTTACGTTCCATAATGGTCACCCGCTCACGGGTTTCACGGATTCCGGTAATGTCCACCGAAAAAGCAAAACGGTCGAGCAGCTGCGGGCGCAGGTCGCCTTCTTCGGGGTTCATCGTCCCGACCAAAATAAAACGGGCCGGGTGTGAGAAGGAAATGCCTTCGCGCTCGACGATGTTCATGCCCATCGCCGCCGAATCGAGCAGCAGATCGACAACATGGTCATCGAGCAGGTTGACTTCATCGATATAAAGCAGGCCGCCGTTGGCATTGGCCAAGACGCCCGGCTCGAAGTGCCGCTCCCCTTTTTGGATGGCTTTTTCGATGTCGAGCGTACCGACGACCCGGTCTTCGGTCGCCGATACCGGCAGGTTGACAAACGGAATCGGACGAACATCAAAAGGCAAGTCCCGTCCGCCAGTGGCGCGTTCCTTGCACTCGGTACACCAGCTATTGGGCTGGTCTGGGTCGCAGCCAAAACGGCAGTCTTTGACCGCTTTCACTTTGGGCAGCAGGGCGGCCAGGGCGCGGGCCGCGGTCGATTTGCCAGTTCCGCGCTCGCCGCGAATCAAAACCCCGCCGATGCGGGTATCAACAGCGTTCAAAATCAGGGCGCGCTTCATGCGCTCCTGGCCGACAATGGCAGTAAAAGGATAAATAGTTGGCATGATGTTTCCTCAGAATAAAGATTATACTGCTTTTTAGAACGCTGAACCTGAAGTAAATTCGCTCTTCAAAATCTAAATGAATTTTGCGGGACACGCACAGCCCGTAAATTGGGAGCCTAGCCATGCACGAACTGCTCGTCAACTTACACATGCACACGCGCTACTCGGACGGCAGCGGCAGCCACAGTGACATCGGCCAGGCCGCCCTGCGGGCCGGGCTGGACGTGGTTCTGGTGACAGACCATAACGTGCTGGTCGAAGAAGCGCGCGGCTACTACCGCGCAGGAAAACAGCGCTGCCTGATGCTGATTGGCGAGGAAATTCACGATCAGGCCCGCCAGCCGCAAAAAAATCATCTGCTGGTCTTGAATGCCCGGCGCGAAATGGCGACATTTGCAGCCGATCCGCAAACTCTGCTCGACAGTGTCCGCCGCGCGGGGGGGCTGGCCTTCCTGGCCCACCCGACCGACGCCTCCTGCCCGGCGATTGGCGAAGAAGCCATCGATTGGGTCGATTGGGACGCGCAAGGCTACACCGGCATCGAATTGTGGAATGGGTTTAGCGAACTCAAAACCCGCACGCCAACCATTTTGCACGCCTTGTTCCATATTTTTTTTCCGCAGTTTATCGGGCGCAGCCCAGACCCCGGCCTGCTCTCACGCTGGGATTCTCTGCTCCAAACCAGGCGGGTCGTTGCCGTGGGCGGCTCAGACGCCCACGCTTTGCACATTACGAAAGGCCCGCTCAAACGGACGGTTTTTCCGTATGAATGGCACTTCCAGACGATCAATACCCATCTCTTCACCCCCGGCCCGCTGACCGGCCAAATGGAAGACGATGAAAAAATGGTTTACGAGGCCCTGGCTGCGGGTCACTGCTTTGTGGCCTACGACCTGCCCGCCAGCGCCCGTGGATTCCGCTTTTCAGCCAAGGGCCGTGAGAAAAACGGCATGATGGGCGATGAAATCAGCCTTGAAAATGGCAGCCTGACCCTGCAAGTGCGCCTGCCAGAAAACGCCGAAGCGCGCCTGCTCAAGGATGGCAAAGTGATCCAGGTCTGGAGCAACCAGGAGGCTGTCTCGCATATCACCAAACAAGCCGGGGTCTACCGGGTCGAGGCCTATCGCCGTTATCTTGGCCGGCGGCGCGGATGGATTTTTAGCAATCCCATTTATGTGCGCGAGTAATTCACTTGACTTTAGCGTTCGTCTTTACGACTCTGGAAAAACAAGAAAGCTGGTTTAAAAGGCGATTAAAAACCAAATCTGGACACGGATTTCGCGAATTAAACGGATTTACGCGGATTTTTCAAGAAAAAGCCGTGAGATTCCGCATAACCCGCGCAATCCGTGTACAAAAAAGCTTTGCTTCAAATTGAACTATGGATGAAAATGAATTTGACAGATCGGCCCTTCGACTACGCTGAGAAACGCTCCGCTCAGGGCCTGCCTATCAGAATCATTCACTTAATAGCGATAGCGGCGCGCAAAACCCGTGGAATAATTTACGGCAAACCATCAAAAACGGCTTGTGATGCAAAAGCCACCCCGACCATGGTCGCGCCGGTATGGGCCGCCAGGGCCGGTGACATCAAGTGAACCGGCATCCAATTGCACTTGAAGACGGGGTCAATCAGCGCGGCAAGCCGGGCCGCCGCAGTGGGGTGATAAGAATGTAAAATCTGGACGCGCAGCTCGCTGCCAGGTTGGTGTTTTTTTAGCATAAGATCGAGCAGGCCCTGCAAAGCCCGGTCAAAAGTGCGCGCCATGCCCATTTGGGCATAAGTCCCGCCAACTTTTTCAACCCCAATCAAAGGCCGGATTCTAAGAAGCGAAGCAATGATTCCGCGCATGTGGCTGATGCGTCCGCCGTGAATCAGGTATTTCAAATCATCAATGGTGTAAACACTCTCGGTGGCGTCGCCAATCTGATGAATCAACGCGACAATTTTCTCCTTTGTCCAGCCGGCTTTGAGGGCCCGGCCCGCCGCCGCCACCTGCCAGCCCAAGGCCGCGCACAAGGTCTTGGTGTCGACAATCGTCACATTCGCTTCGGGCACCATCTCCGCACCCACCTGGGCCGAATTCAACGTGCCGCTCAAGCCTGAAGACATTTGAATCGATAAAATATCGGGGTCAGTCTTGGCTAGCTTGCGGTACATGGCCGCAAAATCGCCTGCCGCAGGCTGGGAAGTGGTCGGGAAACTGGTCGTCCGCAGCAATTTCTCCTGCAATTCGGCCGCGCTCAACGTGTCCCCGCTGGTGTACGTTTCACCCTCCAGCGTAATCGTATGCCGCACGATATGAATATCCACATCGGGCAGCAATTCGGGGGGTAAGTACATGTCCATACCTGTATCTGTCACAATTTGCATCAAAACCTCCAGAGAAATATTTGAACCACTCAAAAATTACCACAAAATCAGCCGCTCAAACGCTGTCGAAGGCGGGCCTTGCCGCGCGAGCGCATCACATTCAATAACTTCGGCATAAATTTTGTATAGATCGCATACCAAAACGGATTCGGAGCAAAATCCCAGGCGCCCAGCGTGCGCACCACCTGGCCGCCCAGCCCTTCCTTGAAGCGGAAAACTCCCCACATCCCATCACCTGGGTCGAAAACATCTGGCGCGCCCCACAGGTCATAGGTTGCGCAGCCATGGGACTTGGCCCACTTGAGCGCTTCCCATTGCAGCAAATAGGCCGGCATTTTCTCACGGTGCGCATCGCGGCTCATCCCGTAAACGTAATAGGCCCGCCCCCCAAACGCAAACAGAAAAACCGCCGCAACCGGCTCGCCTTCCACCTCGGCAATCAGCGGCTCAGCCAGGGGCATATTCGGAAATTGGTTATTCGTTATTTGCGTCTTAGCATATTCGGCGCTCGTCTTATCAAATTTCGACCAAACTGTTCGATAATAGTTTTCATCACGGACGATGAATCCATCGCGGGCAGAGGTCTCAGCGTACATTTTGTAGAGCATCGGCCAGTCAGTCTGATTGCCTACGCGCACAGAAACGCCTTTTTTGGGGCCGAGGCGCACATTGTAGCGCGTTTTCTGCTTCATGCGGGCCAATATTTCTTCTTCTGTGGATGTCCCGACTTCGACCAAGACCGTATTTTTGAACTGAATCTGGTCTTCAGAGAATCGCCATCCCCGGCGGGATAATTCCTGACGAACGGCCTGGCCGCCGGCTTCCGTCATTTCAGTTTCGCTGCCAGGCAGGCCGCGCCCCAGGACTACATCCGGGTCGAGTTTCAGGAAGATGGCCCCCTGCTGACGGGCAAAACGCTGTAAATCGTCGAGCACGCGTGTTCGAAGCGGCAGGTCGTTCCAATCGAGCAGCGGGCCTTTGGGCGTGTATAAAATGGACAAACGGGCGGCCAGGCCAGAGGTGGGAACCATCCGCTTCAAGACCAGGGCCGCCGCTTTAAGGGTTGCCGGCTGAGGGGCGGGAGGCTGCAACGAAACGGTGCATCGCGCTTCATCCCAAACAAGATAATGCGGCTGCCAGCCGTAAGCGGCTTTCACTTGTCCCCATTCGTAGGTTTGCAAAAAGTGTGGGTTGGGGAGTTGGCTGATGCTTTCGTTCCAGTGATTTTGGGTCATTGGGAGCAATTGTATCAAGAATATCCGACTGCCGCCTTAACAATGCTGTTGTGAAGGCCGCTTGTGCGGCGGCGCGAGGCCTGCGCGGATCATAAAAAGCCGGGAGTCTCGACGACTTCCCGGCCTTTTTAATTTCTGGTTTCAGGTGTTGCTTGGGCTGGCGGCGCGGCGGTTACTTCTTTCTCATCTTCGCCCGCAAGTTTTCCATCACTTCGGGCGTCAGGCCAGCTTCGGGTGCGACCGCTTCGCGCGCTGCCAGCGCCCGCTGAATTTCGTCGAAGGAGGCCCGGCCCAGGGTTTGGAGCAGGGCCGAGTAAGCCGCGCGCTCTTCGGCCACGACCTTATCAGACAAGGCCTGGACGTTGTACGCCAGCGTCAACTGGCGCGTCAGGGCGTAGACGATGTATTGATTGAGCGAGATTTGTTCATTTTCTGCCGTTTGTTCGAGTTGGCGGTGCAGGCTGTCTGGCAGGCGCAGGGTCAGTCGGCTCATGGCGTGTTCCTTGAAAGGTAGAGGACGAAATCGAGCGGGGTTAAAACCTGTAACCCAAGTTGGCTTTCAGCCAGTTTGAAATCTTTGAGATTACTGGTGACGAGCGCCGCGCCGGCGTTCATAGCGCAGTCAATGATGTGGTCGTCGCCAGGGTCTTTGGAAATGGGCCGCCAGCGATAATAAACAGTCACAAATTCGGCTTTTTGAATTAATTGCTGGTAGAGCAGGCGGGTATTTTCCCAACGGTTCGGGGAAAGTTTGCGGACGAGCACATCCAAATATTCGTAGGCAGTGGCGTTGCTAATACAGGCTACAAACAACCCCGCCAGCCAGGCTTCGATAATTAAGCCGCACGCCCCGCCTTGTTTGGTGAGGCCTTCAAAGACGACATTGGTATCAACCACAACCCTTGCTGGGTATGACGTCATTATAGCACCACATACGGTGTCACTGCAAGAGTTTTGCTCATTCTCATTCTGCCCGGCTCGATATAAATTTCAGATACAACCGATACAACCACGGCATGTAGACTCGATCCAAAGCCTGCGCCGCCCGTTTGACCTGGCCGCCGAACCCGCGTTTGAAGCGGTAGACGCCCCACAGGCCATCGGAGCGGGACTCAAATTGGGCTTCAAGGCTGGCTTCGGCTGCATCCGGCACGCCCCACAGGTCATACTCGCGGCAGCCGCGTTGTATGGCCCATTGCATCGCCCGCCACTGGAGCAGGTAGGCCGGCATCCGGTTGCGCTGCTCGCCGGTCGAAGCGCCATACAGATAGTAAGCGCGTTCGGCGAGCGCAAAAACCATCAGCGCGGCCAGCGGTCTGCCTTCGTACTCGGCCACGAGAATATCGGCCAGGCCGGAGGGGTGGAAGAGTTCGTAAGCGCTGCGGTAATATGCGAGGGAGTGCACGCCAAACCCATCGCGCGCGCCGGTGACGGTTAACAGGCGATGGAAACCTTCCAAATCGTCCCAACTGCGCACACTGACTTCCTTTTTTTCGGCCAAACGCAGGTTATAGCGGCATTTTTGTTTCATACGGCCAAGGATTTCATCCTCCGAACCTGCGAGCGAGACGATGATGGTGCGCGGCGGCTGGATGTTGTGAGGCGAAATGGTCATCGGGAATCGAGAATTGGGGGTTGGGGGATCTTCGGTTTCCCAGGCATCCGGTTCAATTTTTAAGAAAACGGCACGTTTCTGTCTACAAACCGAATCGACTTCATCCCAAAACTCGTTATTTACTAATCTCCAATTCCCAATTACCGGTTTGGGGCAATAAGCCACCGTAAAACCAAGCGGCAGTTTGCGAAACAAAATCTGAACACCAAAATCGCCGGAGATCATCCGTTTCACATCCCAGCCAAAGCCCCTCTTTAATTCTCCCCATTCCGCGGTTTGCAGGATGTGGGGATTGGGCTGCCGGGCGATAAATTTTTTCCAGGTTTCAAGGGAGACGGGAGGCATAGTGGATACTCGATAGGGGATATTCGATATTCGTTATTCGTTATTCGATATTGGTATTCGTATTCGGTATTTGGATTTGGGAGTGGGGTAGCGAGTTGTCGAATGTCGAATTTTGCCTTAAACCACGTCCATCATATCTTTGGGGCGTAAATTGGCCCGAATCGCGGAGCCAGGCACCACCTCGTCGAGCAGGTCGATAATCGCTTCGGGTTGGCTGGCGGCGACTAAATCGGCCAGGCGTTGGAGGGTGGCGCGCAGCGTCGCCTCGTCGGCCAGGTCTTCGCTGTCCGAGCGGAAAACGTCTGGGTGGGCGGTCTTGTCGTAGGTTTTGTTGCCTTCCCAAAGCTCTTCGCGCAATTTCTCGCCGGGGCGAATGCCGGTGAATTCGATCTCCACGTCGCGCCCCGGTTCGAGGCCCGAAAGCCGGATCAGGTCTTCGGCCAGGTCTAAAATCCGAATCTGTTCGCCCATGTTGAGCAAAAAAGCCTCGCCGCCCTCGCCCATGGCAGCAGCCTGTAAGACCAAATGGACCGCTTCGGGGATGGTCATAAAAAAACGTTCCATATCGGGATGGGTAATTTGGAGCGGCCCGCCAGCGGCAATCATGCGCTTGAAAAGCGGCACCACCGAGCCGCGGCTGCCGAGGACATTCCCGAAACGGACAACCGAAAAAGCACGGCCCGTCCGCCGGGCGGCATCCAGGACGATCATCTCTGCCATGCGCTTGGTCGCGCCGTAGACATTGGCCGGGTGGACGGCCTTGTCGGTGGAGATCAGGACAAGCCGCTCCACCCCGAACCGGTCTGCGGTTTCGACGACGTTTTGGGTGCCGAGGATGTTGTTCGCCACCGCTTCCTCGACGTTGGCTTCCATCAGGGGGACATGTTTGTGGGCGGCGGCATGGAAGACGACTTGTGGCTTTTGAGCCGTGAAAACAGCCTCAATCCGGGCCCTGTCGCGCACATCGGCGATGACCGGCAGCAGTTCCAGGTGCGGGTAATCGGCCCGCAGTTCCAGCAAAGCCTCGAAAATGGAGTTTTCGCCATGCCCCAGCAGCACCAGCCCGGCCGGCTGCCAACGCGCAATCTGGCGGCATAATTCGCGGCCAATCGAGCCGCCCGCGCCGGTGACGAGGACGCGCTTGCCTTTGAGGGCTGCGCCGATCCATTCTTCGTGAATGCGGGCCGGTTCGCGCCGGAGCAGGTCGGTGATATCGACCTCACGCAAGCGGCTGACGCTGACCTTGCCGCCCAACAGTTCATAAATCCCCGGCATGGTGCGAAAGGGAATCCCTTTCAAGCGGCAGACATCCGAAACCAGGCGCACGACTTTGCCCGGCGCAGAAGGGATGGCAATGATGACTTCATCGACATGGGTGATATCAACAATATGCGAGAGGTCTTTGATGGCCGCGATGACCGGCACACCCAGCAAAATTTGCCCGCGTTTGGCCGGGTCGTCGTCGAGGAAGCCGACTGGATTCATATCGGTATGGCGGCTTTTCTGCATCTCGCGCGCCACCAGCGCCCCGGCATCGCCCGCGCCGACCACAAGCACGTCGCGCCGTTTGCCGCTGACGCGCGGGATGGCTGATTCGGCCACAATCCGCAGGGCCAGGCGCGAGCCGCCCACCAGCACCAGCGAAAGCAGCCAGTCGATGGCCAGGGCCGAGCGCGAAAAACCCGGCCCAAAAACCTGGAAAGAGTACAGGCTGAGGATGATTGCCCCCGAGACCAGGGAAGAAGTCGTGACCGCCGCCGCAATCAGTTTGAGTTCGCTGATGCTGGCATAAATCCACAGGCGGCGATAGAGGCCAAAGAAGTAGTAGACCAGCGGCTTGACCAGCAGCGCAACCGCCATCCACCAGGCGGCTCCCTGCCAGTAATAGCGCAGAAAGTCTTCGAGCAGTTCGAGGCGCAGGATATAACTGCCCATCAGCGCAACGATGATGAGCAAAATATCGGTCAGGAGGACGTAACGATTGCGAAAGCGCATGGAATTATCAGGGATCGATAGCCGGTGTGCGAGGCTTGTTGTTCAGCTATCGGCTTGCATGTGTTCCACCACCGACTTTAGGCCTGCTTCGAGTGAAGTTTGGGCTTTGAAGCCGAGCAATTTTTCGGCTTTGGCGGGGCTGCCGAGTGAGCGGTAGATGTCACCGGCCCGGGCTGGAGCAAATTCGGGAGCGGGGGCGTTCGGAAAGAAATCCATCAGGGTTTCGACCAGGTCGATGAGGCGCAGTTCGTCGCCGGTGCAGATGTTGAAGACCTGCCCAGGCGCAGCGGGATGCTGAGAGGCCACCAGATTGGCGCGCACAATATCGCCCACAAAAACCAGGTCGCGGGTCTGGCCGC
The DNA here is from genome assembly GCA_034004515.1 of Anaerolineales bacterium. Lineage (GTDB taxonomy): Bacteria > Chloroflexota > Anaerolineae > Anaerolineales > Villigracilaceae > UBA8950. The sequence continues at coordinate 27,048 of JAVEWN010000035.1, forward strand.
CATCGCCGTAGATGGTGATCGGTTTGGCGTCTAAAAGCCGCCGGGCAAAGATCGGCACAGCGGCGGCGTACATGCTGTCGGGCCGCTGGCGCGGCCCGTAGACGTTGAAATAGCGCAGGGCTGCCACGTCCAGGCCGAAGGAGCGGGTATAGAGTTCGGCGTAGAGTTCGTTTACTCGTTTGGAAACCGCATACGGGGAGAGCGGGCGCAGCGGGAAATGCTCTTCGAGCGGCATCTGTTCCAAGTCCCCGTAAACAGCGGCAGAGGAGGCCAAAACCACCCGTTTTACATGCGCTTTACGCGCCGCTTCGAGCAGCGATTCGGTTCCGCGCTGGTTGATGTCGAAACAAGTCAGTGGGTCGTCCATCGATTGCGGGACGGAGACGAAGGCGGCCTCGTGAAAGATGATGTCGATCCCGGCTACCGCCTGCTCGAGGGCCAGGCTGTCTCGTAAATCACCTTCCACAATCTCAACCTTCAACCCTGCCACATTTTCGCGTTTGCCGGTTGAAAAATTATCCAGAATGCGCACAAAATCGCCCTGCTCGAGCAGGGCGCGGACGAGGGTCGAGCCGATGAAACCGGACCCGCCGGTAACGAGGTATTTTGTCATTTTATCTCCCGCGCCGCGCCAGAACTGTGGTGATGGTCCGCAGAATAATCAGGACATCCATCCAGATCGAGCGGTGCTTGATGTAGTACAGATCGTATTCGAGTTTGATTTCGGTATCTTCAACGGTGGAGGCGTAGCCATAGTTGACCTGGGCCCAACCCGTCAGGCCGGGTTTGACCATCAGGCGGGCGCGATAAAAGGGGATTTTCTTCTGATATTTAATGACCAATTCGGCGCGTTCGGCGCGCGGGCCAACCATCGACATCTCGCCGCGTAAAATGTTCCAAAACTGCGGAAACTCGTCCAGCCGGGTGCGGCGCAGGAAGTTGCCGACATGAGTCACACGCGGATCATGCTCTTCAGCGACCTGGGCTTTACCGTCGGCTTCTGCGTTTTTGATCATGGTACGCAGTTTGAGCATCTCAAAGTTTTGTCCGCCGCGTCCCAGGCGGGATTGGGTATAAAAGATCGGCCAGCCATCGTCGAACAGAATCGCAAGAGACAAGAAAGGCAGCATTACCAGGAAAACCAGCAAGCCAACCAGAGCGGTTAAAATATCGAGCGCGCGCGAGGCAAGCTGATAAAAACCACTGGCGCGGGCCTCGTCGACAAAGGAGCGGATGACCCAATCTGATTCGAGGTGATGGATCGGAACACGCCCAAGCAGTTCCTCGTAAATCGTGCGCATACGGGTGATTTCCACGCCGCGTTCCTGGGCGTCCAACAAAACCTGGAAGGTCTGTCCGCGCATTTCACCGGTAATGGCAACGATAATATCTGAAATGCTGAGGGCTTCGACCAGTTCCAACATGCGTTCGCTGCCAGCAAAAACCCGATAGCCTTCGAGCGACGTGCCGATTTTCTGAGGGTCGTCATCAATAAAACCGATCAGGTTAAAAGGAGCGGGGGAAATTTCGGAGAAGATATGGGCCATGCTGCGCCCATTTTCTCCGGCCCCCACAATCAACACCCGTCCCATCAAGCCCTGGGTGGTGTAAAAGCGAATATAGATCGAGCGCCAAAGCAGGGTTAGCAAAAAAGCCAGAACGAGAAAAGCGGCGACGCCGCGCCGCGGCAGAGAGTTTGGTTCTTCGGTGGTAAAGAAAATCAGGGCGTAGGCGACCAGTCCGATCCCTGCGACGACCATCAGTCCGCGCAGGGTTTTGCGCCAGTTGGCGGCGCGATGCAGGTCGTACAATTCGACCATCATCACCAGCCAGATCACCGGCAGCAGGTAATACCAGCCCTGGACGCGCCGCTGGAAAAATTCAAAAGAGAAATCCAGAAAAGGGTCGGCGATTGCCCAAAAATAAACACCGCCCAGAAAGGCAACGACAGCAACCAGTAAATCCCCTGCAAAAATCACGACTTTTTGTTCGCCGGGGCGCAAGCGTAGCAGAGGTTGTTTTAAGTTTTCAGAAGCCATATCAGGGTTGCTTTACTCCGAACAAAATGCTCCACAGGAAGCCCACCCCCCAGGAAAAGTGCATGGTCGCAATCGAAAGGGGCAAACCGAGCAACAGAAATAACTTTCGCTGCTGAATCGCCCGGTGCAAGCCAGCTGCCAGCAGGAATCCAACATAAAAAGCAAGCAGAAAAAGCAGCAGCCAGGAAAATAGATTGAAAAAAGGGGACAAAATCAGGCTGGTCAACACGCTCAGCACAAAAAGCGGCGGGAGGGCCTGCCGCCAACGCAGGGTGGCCGGGTAACGGCGCAGCATTTGCCATTTCCATAATCCATAACGCCAATACTGACGCGCCAAATCGGCCAGCGTGGCGCGCGCAAAATAAACTGATCGAATTTGCGGGTTGAGCCAAACCCGCCCGCCAGATTGGCGGATGCGGGCATTGAATTCATAATCTTCGTTGGCTAACAAGGACTCATCGAACTTGCCAACTTTTTCAAGCAGCAAACGCCGAAATGCCCCAAACGGGACGGTATCGACATAGGCCGGGGATTTGGCGTGGCGATAAAGCGCGTCCCCCACCCCGAGCGGATGGGCGGCAGCGACTGCAATCGATTCTGCCAACCAGCCCTCGGCCCCCGGACGAATCTCCCAGACCCCGCCGACATTTTCAGCCGTGCCGGAGAGCAAGGCTGCCACCGATTGTTCGACGTAGCCCGGGTAGGGGGCCGAGTGCGCATCCAGGCGGACAATCATCTCGCCGGTCGAGGCTTCAATCGCCCGGTTGAGGGCGGCCGGGATATTTTTAGCGTTGTTGTCGATAACTTGAATCCGCAACAGTGGGTGTTGACGTTGGAATTCTGCAATGACCAGGCGCGTCCGATCCTGGGAGAGGCCGTCCGCAATCGTTACGTCCATTTGCTCAAGCGGGTAGGTCTGCGCCAAAAGCGCATCCAGCAAATGGCGGATGCGTTTCTCCTCGTTATAGCAGGGGACGATCAAGGAAACAGTAGGAAGCATTTATCTTTTCTGGCGTGGAAAGGTCGCAGCATGGGCAAACAAACGGCAGGGAAACCAAAAAATGCACTTCCCTGCCCTGGCGAACTTTGAACGTTTATTTTACCACCATGCGCCCGCCCGATTTTAACCGCAATCGTCGGCTTCGCCCCGCCGGATGGTTTCCAGCAGCCCGTAAAATTTTAGCGTTTGAGGGCCGTCGCTTCAATCTCGACTGAAGCATTTTTCGGCAGCCCGGCCACCGCAAAAGTCGAACGGGCGGGCGGCGCAGACGGGAAGAACTCCGCGTAAACGGCGTTCATCTTGGGGAAATCGGCCATATCACGCAGGAAAACGGTCGTCTTGACCACCAGGTCCAGGCCAGAGCCGCCGGCTTCCAGGACGTTCTTCAGATTGGTCAGCACCTGGCGGGTCTGAGATTCGACATCCGGCGCAACCAGTTCGTTGGTGGCCGGGTCGAGGCCGGTCTGGCCGGAGCAAAAGACAAATTGGTCGGTCTGGATGGCGGCCGAATAGGGGCCAAGCGCTTTGGGCGCTTTTTCTGTTGCGATTACGGTTCTAGTCATGTCATTCATCTCCTTGTAGGGGTTTATTTCATTTTACTTCAAAGCCAGCCAAAAAACCGTCACAACGGGACTTGCCCTGCAACCCACCCGCGCCAAAAACGCGCTTGACATTCTAGTAGGTTGCTAGTAAAATCACGCACGCTTAAGAAACAAAAGCTACTCGCCGAGATAGCTCAGTTGGTAGAGCACGCGACTGAAAATCGCGGTGTCGTCAGTTCGATTCTGTCTCTCGGCACTCTGGGCGAAACACAAGGCCCAAAACGCGGGCGTAGTACAGTGGTAGTACATCTCCTTGCCAAGGAGAAGGTCGTGGGTTCGAATCCCATCGCCCGCTCAGGTTGCTGATTGAAGATTGAAGATTGTTGATTGTGCAGGCAGTCGCCAATTTTCAATCGACAATCAGCAAATTTTTTATCCCGTTTTGCGGGCAAAATATGGCGACGTCGCCAAGTGGAAAGGCAAGGGTCTGCAAAACCCTCATCATGGGTTCAAATCCCATCGTCGCCTCAGACCAAAAAGGACAGGAGAAATCCTGTCCTTTTTGGTTTCCCGCGCGGCGGGACTGACGCCATCCCATCGTCGCCTCAAAGAAAAAGGATAGGAGAAATCCCGTCCTTTTTGGTTTCCCGCGCGGCGGGACTGACGCCATCCCATCGTCGCCTCAAAGAAAAAGAACAGGAGAAATCCTGTCCTTTTTGGTTTCCCGCGCGGCGGGACTGACGCCATCCCATCGTCGCCTCAAAGAAAAAGGATAGGAGAAATCCCGTCCTTTTTGGTTT
>JAVEWN010000142.1:0-6438 GCA_034004515.1 Anaerolineales bacterium
ACGACTGCCGAAATCCACAGCCATTGACGGCGCTGACGCGGGTCGCTCAGCTTCCAGGCGGCAATCGGGGCGTAGCCTAAAATTGGCAGCAAGACATACCAACCCGCCGCGCGGAAAATGCCCAATGCTTGCCAGAATGGCAAAGCAGGCTGTTCGATCAGCGCGGCAGGCAGAACCGGCTGCAAAATGCCATAGACGGACACAAAAGGCATTTGCAAAAGGGGCGGCAGGGTTTCAAAGAGCAGTTGGACGATGCCCGAACTGCGCCCTAAAATATATTTATTCCACTTGGTAGTTTCGCGCGCCCAATCGCCGAAGATTCCCAGCGGGCCGCCGCTCATCGAGACCAACCCTTCCCAACTGATGGCCAACGCAATCAGCGCAAGGGAAAAAATCCCCAGCCCGGCCAGCACAAATTTCCACGAAACCTGGCGGCCTTCCAGAAAGAGCCAGCCAAATGAAACGAAAACCAGCAAAGCGGCGAATCCCGGCGAAATGGTCAGCAGTCCGATCAGGGCTACTCCGCCGAAAATCATTGCGTGTTTGGGCGTTTTTCGCCAGACCAGCACCCCATAAAAGCCCATTGCCAGGAACAGGATGATGAACGGTTCGCGCATCTGTGACGCGCCCAACAGAATCGATTCCGGTAAAAGGGCCATGACCCAGCCCACCCGGCGCGACGCGGACTCCCCCAATGTTTGTTGGGCAGCTAAAACGGCGAAGACCACGCCCAGGCCACCGGCCAGGGCCGCCAGCGTCACCACCCAAAGCGGCTGGTGCGCGTCTGACGGGACGATTCTGTAAACCAGTGCCGAAAGCGCCAGCAGGCCGCCATACTGGTCTGATTCATACTGGCCGGAAAAAGCCTCGGTTAGCGGCAAATCAGATTGCGCCAGTTCCCAGGCGGCACTATCGCGCCGGGCGGCGTCGTAGAAGAGATAACCGGCGCTTTCAACGTCGGTCTTGTAGCCCACCAGCGGCAGGGCGTTGTACGCAAAAATGCCGAACGCCAGGCGCAGGCCAAAGGCAATCAGGAAGAAGTAGATCAGCGGGCGGGTGATGAGTTTTAGAAAGGAGGCCATTCGCGATTTTTATGATTTCGAGCTTCGCAAGGACAAGGAAGATCTGCGTGAGCGATTTTAGATAAACCCGTCCAACAAGCGTTGCGCGCGGGCGGTCCAGCTGTAATTTTCGGCATCTTTGCGGGCCTGAGCACCGAGGGCAGCCCGCCGGTCGGGATTGTCGAGCAGGCCGCGCAGCGCGCCCTGCCAGGCGTTGCTGTCATCGGGCGGGCAGAAAACGGCGTTGTTTTCGTTAAGCACTTCGCGGAAGACAGGCAGATCGCTTGAGAGAATCGGGCGGCCGGTGGCGAGGTATTCGAACATTTTCATCGGGCTGGAAACTTTTGCCGAATTGCCCATTCCGCTTGAAATGGCGATGGTGTTGCCATACGGCATCAGCAATACGTCCGCGGCGGCCTGGTACAGGGGCAGCTGCTGGTTGGGGACAAACCCGGCAAAATTGACGTTCGGCAAATCTTTGGCTTCCTGCCGCCATTTTTCAACGTCTTCGGGTTTGCCGCCCGCCCACAAAAACCGGACGTCGCTCATCCGTCGGGCCAGTTTCAGAAAGAGTTCCATGCCGCGCCCGGCGTACAAGTGACCGGTGCAGGCCACGGTCGGGGCTTCGGGCAGGTTGAGGCTGCGCCGGGCAGTTTCAGGGTCAGGAAGATCGACGAAGCGTTCGAGTTCGACTCCGTTGGGGGCCAGGACGACATCCTTGGCAGCCAGAAAAGTTCCGAATTGTTCATCCAGAATCGCTTGCAAGGCCCGCGTAATGATTGCAATCCGTTTTTTGCCGCGCATATCCCGAAAATAGCGATACCAGAACGGGCCGATCCGCCCGGCGGGCTGGTCGTGAATTTCCATGATGACCGGGAAACCGTGAACCAGCCCCAGCACCGAAGATTGGACCGGCCAGACGTAGAGCAGGGCTGGTTTGAAGGCCCGCGCCCGCCGGACGGCGGTCAGAAAAAACAAACGGCGCGAGGATGCGGCGATATATTCGATGCTGAAGCGGGTTTTCAGGCCGTAAAGGTGGGCGAGGGTCTCCCAGTCGCTGTTATGTTTTTCGTGATTCGGAACGATCAGGGTCACGTTGTGGCCCAATTCCGCCAGGGCGTGGACGGCTTTCATGGCCTGGATGCTGTTGGCGACGTTGGATGGGATTTGCGAGGCGGAAATGGCGACGATTTTCATGGGAGTCCTTTGACTGCCGGGGAGAATGGAACGCGGATGACGCGGGTTGTACGGATTTTCGCGGAGAAATTTAAGAAATCTGCGCAAATCCGCCAAATCAACGCGAACTTGTACTGAGCCTGTCGAAGTATCCGCGTTCTATTGCCCTTGCCTTTAAAACATGTTGAGTTGCTTCGGTTCTTCTTCAGGCCCGGCCTGGTATTGCACTTTTGGCTCGGCGGCCCGCGGTGCGCTGCGACCCAGTTCTTTGCGCGCCACTTCGAGTAGTTGCGGCAGCCTGGCAAAATCAGCCAGGATGGTGGTCTTGAGCTGCGGCTGGTGCAATGCCGCGGCCGGGTGGAACATCGGGATCACAAATCGTCCGTTTATGTTGCGCATTTGGCCGTGAACTGCGCTGATTTTTACGCCCGGCAGAAATTTGCCCATGGAGAAACGCCCAAGCGTGATGATAATGCGCGGGTTAAGGGCGGCGATCTGGCGTTCTAGATATTTGTCGCAGGCGGCCAACTCGGCGGGCTGCGGGTCGCGGTTGGCGGGCGGGCGGCATTTGACGACGTTCCCAATCCAAACGTCTTCGCGTTTCAGGCCGGCCTGGGCCAGCAGTTCGCTTAAAAATTTTCCGGCCTGGCCCACAAACGGCAAACCTTGCTCGTCTTCATTTGCGCCCGGGCCCTCGCCAATCAGCATAATTTCGGCATTGGCCGGCCCCACGCCGGGCACCGCTCTTTTGCGGGTTTTGTGCAGTTCACAATCAACACAGACTGCAACTTGGCTGGCTATCTGCTGCAGGGTTTCTTCGGCAGGCATGGATTTTCCTTTCGAGTTGCGATACTCGATGTTCGAATAACGAGTATCGCAACTCGGCTTATCGACTTTCGCTCTTTGACATCAGAATCGCATCTTCAGCGTTGGCGTAATAGGCCCGCCGGCGGCCATCTTCTTCAAATCCAAAACTGCGATAGAGGGCCTGGGCGGCCAGGTTGCTGGCGCGTACTTCCAGCAGCACACGCCCAAACCCCAGCTCTTTGGCCTTATCCAGGGCGGTTTGGAGCAGCGCCCGCCCAATGCCCTGCCGCCAAAAATCGGGGTGAATGGCTAGGTTGGCAATTTCGCCCTCGCCGACCACGTCCCAGAGGGTCAGCGAACCGGCCAGGCAGCCCTCCACTTCGGCAACCCAGCAGTAACTGGTCTCTTTGAACAGCTCACGCGCGTAGCTGTTTGGGCTCCAGGGCAGCAAAATCCCGGCGGCGGTGTCAATCGCCACCACCGTCATAATATCAGCGGGCTTCAATCGCCGGATCTTCATCCGGGGATGACTTCGCCAATGTGCAGGTAGATCGGGGCCAGGCTGGCAGCGCGGTCGCTCTGGCCGGCTTGCCAGCGCTGAAAAGCCAACTCGGCCAAAATTCCCGGGCGGCGGGTTGCGTCAGCCGGGGATGCCAGCCAAATCTTTTCGTTTTTGGATAAAATCTGACGCTCGGCGGCGGTCAGTTCACCCGTCAAAAGGGCCGGGGAGGTCACTTCGGCGGCCACCGTTTCGGCGGTCGTCACGCTCGCTTTACCCTCAGCTTGCCAACCGTTTTCTGAGGCGTGGTACCAGCCGAGAGCCAGTCGTCCGCGCCCGGCAGCCAGGACACAAGCCAGGGGTCGGGACAAGTCTACCGTTACCTGCGCGGCGAGGATGTCGAGGGTCGGGATTCCGATCAGCGGCAGGGCGCGGCTCAGGGCCAGTCCCTTCCCAAAAGCCAGCCCGACCCGCAGCGCGGTGAACGAACCCGGGCCGAGCGCCACCCCAATCGCCGCCACCTGGCAGATGTCTGTCCCGGTTTGCTGGAGCATTTGGGCCACCGCCGGGGCCAGTTCGACGGTATGCCGGGCTTTGCTGACCCACAGGTGTTCGGCCAGGACGCGCGCGCCATCATAAAGCGCGAGGCCGATCTGGGAGGTGGAGGTGTCGAGGGCGAGCAGCATAGTTTTTGGGGTCAGGTGTCAGGTGTCAGGCCCTGAGCGGAGTGAAACGTAGTCGAAGGGCGGGGCAGGGGAGTAATTGGTAAATGGTAAATGGTAAATGGGGATTGGTAATTACAATTTACTATTTACCAATCCCCTGGATAAAGGTTGCGAAGCGGGTTCCGCTGGCGCTAATTTCTAACTGGCGTTCGGTTTCAGAAACATGGGCCAGGCTTAGCCATAAGCGTTCTGCCGGCAAAATCGGCTCGATGCGTTCAGGCCATTCAAGAATGAGGGCGCCTTCGGCCAGCAGATCGTCGAGGCCGATCTGCTCGGCTTCGGGCAGGCTTTCGATGCGGTAGGCGTCCATGTGGTAAAGCGGAGTTCCTTCTGGGGCGCGGTACAGGTTGACCATCACAAAAGTTGGGCTGGAGACAGAGTCGAGGCTGCCCCAGCCTTCGGCGATGCCTTGCGTCAGGGTGGTTTTGCCTGCGCCCAACTCACCTTGCAGGCAGACCAGGTCGCCGGGCTGCAAAAGTTTGCCCAATTTGCGGCCCAGGGCGCGGGTTTCAGCGGCAGAGTGGCTGGTGATGGAGGTCATTGGCCGAAATTATACCCGTCCCGGCGGCAAATGGACAATATCCTGGCAGGGCTTTCACCAGGCAGCCAATCCCCGCCCGCGCAATGCCCGTTTAATCGGTTTTCTGCCGGGGCGGAGATTGCTTCGGGCAGAAACCGCGCCGCCAAAGTTTCTGGTAAGATTATTCATAAATATTTGACATGGTTCACAGATGGTTTTCTCAAAGTCGCTTGACTGTTGGGTACAAATAGGGCCTGTCATTGCGAACCCGGCGTTCTTCAGCCGGGTGAAGCAATCTCCTATCCTGTCAGGGGATTGCCACGCCGCGAAAAAACTGCGGCTCGCAATGATATTTCCGACTTTGAGAAAGCCATGGGTTCACAGATTTCTCTACCGGACAAATTTCGTTAAACGGTGTCTGCTGGAGAATCACAGATTAGAAAGGATGCAGATAGCGATGATTTTTTGGCCTGCAATTGAAGCGCGCGTACTCGATTTTCTGCCACGCCTGGGGCTGGCAGTCATTATCTTTTTCATTGGTTTGTATCTTTCAAAAATTATCAGCCGGATCGTTCGGCGCGGGCTGGAGCGGCGTGAGCCATCCCCCGCGGCAACCGATCTGGTGGTCGATCTAACCCGCTGGGGAATCCTGGTTTTGGGGATCGTGATGGCCTTCCAGCAGTTTGTCGATGTGACGGCTTTCCTGGCCGGGCTGGGGATTATCGGTTTTACGATTGGCTTTGCCCTGCAGGATGTGATGAAAAATTTTGCTTCGGGCGTGATCTTGTTGGCGCAGCAGCCCTTTCGGGTGGGCGATTCGGTCGAAGTGGGCGATTACGAGGGCACAGTTCAGGCGATTGACCTGCGCTCGACCGAAATCAAAACCTTTGATGGCCTAATTGCGATCTTGCCGAATGCGGATGTCTTGAATCATGCGATTGTCAACTACACCCGCAGTCTGCAGCGCCGAATTGAGGTGGTTATCGGCGTGGCCTATGGCACGGATTTGAAACTGGCGCGTGAGATTACCCTTGAAGCGATTCGCGCCATCCCCGGTTATCTCGAAGAACCGGCTGCGCTGGTCGGTTTCAATGCTTTTGGCGAGTCGTCCATTCATATGTCGGTTCTGGTCTGGTTTGATACGGCTGAGGCAGGCCCGGTCAAAGCGCGGGATGCCGCGATTGAAGCGATCAAGGCGGCTTTCGATGCCAATAAGATTGATATCCCCTTCCCGATCCGAACGGTGCTGACGGCGAAGGAATGAAAAACGCAATTTCGTGGGATTGGATGGGCTTGCCGCCGGGCAGAGATCAAATCTTTAACCACGAAGCACACCACAGAAAACCAAAAGAACTAAAAAGTCTGCATTTTTTTCCGCGGAAAAGAAAAAGGCCTTGTGTTTGCAAGACCCTTGTGGGCGCGACTCGAACCCCTGACCTTAACATCCCCTCAATGGGGCGTCGCTGGAAAAGAAAAAGGCCTTGTGTTTGCAAGACCCTGGTGGGCGCGACTCGAACCCCTGACCTTAACATCCCCTCAATGGGGGCGTCGCTGGAAAAGAAAAAGGCCTTGTGTTTGCAAGACCCTTGTGGGCGCGAAGGGACTCGAACCCCTGACCTCCTCGGTGTAAGCGAGGCGCTCTAACCAACT
>JAVEWN010000143.1:0-6338 GCA_034004515.1 Anaerolineales bacterium
GGCGTTCCAGTCCGCGCCAGATGGCGGCGATGACCGGGATCGCGGTGTAATGGGCGTTCAGGGTGCTGGCTTTGACTGCTTCCCATTCATTCTCGTCCAGGGTGCTTTCCAGGCCGAGATTTTTGAGCGCGTAGTTCATGACCTGCGAGTGTCCCCAGCCAACATAACGGGACAAGATGTTGAGTTCCGCAGGCGTGGCCGGGCGACCTTCTGCTTCCAGTTGGCGCGCGATCTCGATTGCGGCGATGTTGCCTTTGGCTTTATCGGCGGGGCCGTACCAGGTCAATGCAGCGGTATTGTCGAAGTAAAAATCCATCTGTTTACCTCCTTGTGGAATCAAAAAAGCGGCCTCGAATGAGCCGCTCCATGTGTGGTTTCTGGTGTTGGGTTTTAGGACAGGTTTTGCAGGGTTGTAGTGGAACAGGTAAATGTCGTGGCTTGGCCTCCTTGTTGGATTATGGGGAATGTGAATCTTGCGGGGGGCAGCTTTCAAGCGTAGGTTTTCGCGGTTCGGCCATCAAAGAGCAGAACAGCAAACCCTCGCCGCCTTTTGCATGGGCAACATGGGTTTGCTGTTCTGTGATTGTCCGATGTCTGCCAAAGCGGCTCATTTTGTGGGATGTCGGGACCGATGGCATGCATTCTGAATAGTTTTCATTGACAATGAAAACTATTTGTCGTATCATTTCATTATGAATGAAAACCTTTGGAAATCCCGCTGGTCGAAAGACCAAATCAAAACCATGCTCATCGAGCAGTTCGATGCCTTTTGGGGACGGGAAACGGGGATTGAACGCACCCAGTTGGCGGAAGTCGAGCGGGCGGCGGATATTCCGCACGCAGTTATCGTCTCCGGATTGCGGCGGGTGGGTAAGTCCACCTTGCTGGCGCAGATGGCGCGCAAATTGGGCCGCGATTCTTTTTATTACGTCAATTTCGAGGATGACCGATTCCTTGGTTTCCAACCCGAAGATGCCGACCATCTGTACCAGAGCCTGGTGGAAACCTTCGGCGAGCGCAAAATCTTTGTGGTCGATGAAGTCCAGAATATTTCCGGCTGGGAGCACTTCGTGCGCCGCTTCATGGATATGGACTTCAAGTTCTACATCACTGGCTCCAACGCCTCCCTGCTCAGCCGCGAACTGGGCACCCACCTGACTGGCCGCTATGTGCCGGTTGAATTGTTCCCCTTCTCGTTCAGGGAGTTTCTCCACTTCCGGCAGGAATCCATCCCCGATATGCAGCGCATGACCACGCTGGAAAAAGGGCGTTTGAAAAACCTGCTGGACGAGTACCTGCAGGCAGGCGGCATTCCCGATGCCTTGAAATACCCGGAATTGCCCTTGCTGCGCACGCTCTATGACGATGTTTTATATCGTGACATCGCCGCCCGCCACCGGCTGGACGCTGCCACCGCGCTCAAGGAACTGGCATTTACTCTGATGAGCAATCCATCCAGCACAGTCTCTTACAACAAACTCAAAGAGCAGTTTCGCTTGGGTAGCGTCAACACGATCAAGAGCTATATCGACTACATGGAAAACAGCTGGCTGCTGTTCACTGTGAACCTGTATGATTTTTCGGTCAAGCGCCAGCAGATTGCCCCCAAGAAGGTCTATGCGATTGACACGGGTCTTGCGAATACGATTGGTTTTGGCCTTTCCCCGAACACCGGCAAACTGCTCGAAAACCTGGTCTTCCTGGCCCTGCGCCGCCAGATCAAGGAAATCTATTATTACGCCACCCCAGGCGGCTTCGAAGTGGATTTCTACCTGCCGGAGAAGCGACAACTTATCCAGGTTGCCCGGAATATGGAAAATCCGACCACCCGTGAACGCGAAATCCGCGCCTTGCGGGATGCCTTGAGCGGTGTAAAAGTCGAAAGTGCTTTGATTCTGACGGATGCAAACGAGGATGATTTTGACTTGGGGGGCGTGCGGGTCGAAGTTTGCTCTGCGGCGGAGTGGCTGCTTGGGCAGTGAAGGCTTGACCCAATGAATACGAACTTACATCCTGTCCACCCCGGGGAAGTATTGCTCGAAGAATTTCTCAAGCCGTTGAACCTGAGCCAGAACCGGCTTGCGCTTGAGATTGGAGTTGATACGCGCCGGATTAATGAGATTGTTTTAGGAGAGCGCAGTGTCACGGCGGATACCGCCTTGCGCCTGGCGCGTTACTTCGGGACTTCGCCCCAGTTTTGGCTTGGTCTGCAAACCGAATACGACCTCGATCTTGCCGCCGATAGGTTGGGCGACCGGCTGAAGCGTGAAGTCCGACCGCGTGCAGTGGCTGTTGTGTAGCATTACCGAATAATTCAGAAGAGTGCGGGACAAAAGCCCGCACTCTTTTTGATTCACATAACCGGAGAAAAATCCGGGTTGTACTCCAATGCTTCATCCTGCTGTAGCCAGGCCAGTTCCTCATCGGGAATGGTCAGCGCGACACGCAGGGCCTGCCAGTAGAAATCCTGGTCTGCTTCGGCCAGGGCTTCCAGGTCCGCAGCGGTCGTACCGGTTGGAAGTTCGGGATAATCGTTTTCCTCGCGGTATTTGATGTAGTGGGCCGCGACTTCAGACATCGGGCCGCGATAAGATTTGTAACGGCTGCCATGCGTGGCGCGGGTGGGTGCCAGGGCAGAGCAGAAAATTTCACGCTGCCGGAGTTCGTGTGTATAACCAAGATAGTAGGCCATTTATTCTCCTTGTGAATTGAACTCAAAAGCCAGCCAGGCGGTTGACAGAGGTTCTTCGCACTCACAGGTGGGGAAAAGATCAACGACAACGCCACCGCCTGCTTTTCGCAGGTGGACGTCAATCCCGTCCACCGTGATCCAGACGCTGTCCGCGCCTTCGCGCAGACGGTAATCGCTCGGGTCAGACCCATCTTTGACCAGGTTGCCCCGGTCGGTCATAGTATTTTTTTTCATGTAGCCTCCATGTGAGAGTGAATAGGGAAATAGGTATTTTGGCCCCATTCCAGGCGAAAGAGGCGGCCTGCCTTTTTCATCAGTACCTCGGATCGCTTGGATGCCAGTTCAGGCGGATGGTTGCGCCGCGCCATTCCTTCAGGAATTGCTTTGCTTCGCGCTCGGTCTCGTAGATCGGATCGCCGAGGTGCAGGTAGCCCTGGCTGTTGTGGTCAAAAACCGTCCAGCCAATCGCGGCAGGATCGCCGGGATAGCTGCGTACCAGGTTGCCCTGTTCGTCATGCCTGGCAGGTAGAACGGTGTACTCTCGTGTTGGATCGGGCAGCATGGGGATGGCTGCGAGCATACTTTGTTGTGGCATGTGGTCTCCTTGTGGGTTGGAATATGGGTAATGTGAGTCTTGCGGGGTGGTGCTTTCAAGCGTAGGGTTTGACAGTTCAGCGCAGATGCAGAACAGCAAATTGACCCCGGTCATGCAATATGGCCGGGATGGATTCGATATCCTGCTATCCTTAACTTCTTTTCGGTGGAATAAGGAAACAAGCACAAACTGTTTATAGTTTTCACCGTGTTGCAATTTTGCGAAATCTAGATGTTGCAGTGTTTTTTTATCGGCTGATGGATCCATATTTCTCCGCTATTAGCTGTTGTATAATGTTGCTATGGCAACTTTCTCGAAGTCCGAGATTCAAAATGGTCTCAAACGCTTGGGCGAATTGGCAAGACAGAATGACTTTTCCATCCAGCTTATCCTTGTAGGCGGTGCGGCGATGGTGCTGGGCTTTGATGCCCGGCAATCCACCCGCGATGTAGATGCCGTAATCCTTTCCCCAGAAGAAGCCCGGTTGGTTCGCGAATTGGCGCGGCAGGTTGCCGAAGAGTATGATTGGCCGGAAGATTGGCTGAACGATGGCGCCAAAGGATACATGGTTGGCCTGACCAAAGGCCCCAGTTTGTTTCGTTCTCCCGGCATAGAAGCCACTGCGCCTTCACTGCCACACTTGCTTGCAATGAAGTTGTGTGCATGGCGGGATGATATTGATATTGCTGATGCTCGCCGGTTACTGGAAGAAATTGGTGCTGGGCAAAAGAGTGCTGATGTTTGGAAGGAAATAGAGCCTTATCTTGTGCCTGGCGATGAATTAACCGCCCAGTATGCTTTCATGGATTTATGGGAGTCGCTTTATGAAACTGATTGAACAAATGGCACAAGCCGCCCTCAAGCGTGACTCACTGCAATTACGCAGCCTGGTTCAGGATTGGGTGCGTTCGGATCGTCTGGCAAGCGAACTTAGTCGCCCACAAACCAAGGATGCAAGGCTTCTGTCGATTTCAGCTGCCCTGGCCGAGTTGTTGGCAGAGCGTCAGGGGCAAAACCCGCCTGCCTGGACACAGGAAATCGGCGCGCTTTCGGAACCGTTTTTTATGCTGGAGGCCGCCTCCACGATGAAGCGGTTACGTGTTTTATGCGAAACGCAATCCCCCGAGCCAATGCGCAAGCGGCGGTTGTATGCGCCTCCCAATTTTCTTGAATTTGCGTAAGGTCTTTTGCATCTCTCGCCAGCCCGGAGCTTCATCTCCGGGCTGTTTTTTGCGTTTTTAAAAGCGCAAAATTTCGCATTACAAGTCCCACTATCTTGCGTGTTCCTGGTGTTATCGCATGAAAACAGGGCGTTTTAAGCGGAAAATCCCCCTAAAATCTCGCAGTACAATCTATTTTGTGACTGCCTGACAACAAGTTGATATAGGCAGAACAGCAAATTGACCCCGGTCATGAGATATGGCCGGGACGGATTCGCTTTCCTGCTGTCTTTTTGGGGAAATAAAAAAACAAGGAAAACCAAAAACAGTTTTCCTTGTTTCCTCGTGGTGTTTTGTTGAGTTTATACGGCCCGGAGATTATTCGGGCTGGTTGTTGCGTTATTTATGTGACTCTCACAAGAAGATAATCAGGTTATTCCACTTGCCGCGCGATTTGCGGCGTCCGTAGGCCAGGGCGAGCAGGGCCAGCAGGCCAAGTAGTGCGCCGGTTGGGTCTATCGGAGTGTAGGGGTTGTTCTGGTTGGGGCAGGCGTCGCGGGTTAAGAATCGTCCGGTGGCCGGGTCATAGTACTGGCCGTTGCCGACGTAAATCAATCCAGTGGCAGCGTCCATAATACCGCCGAAATATCCTTGGGTAAAGCGGCCTGTTCCAAAGGTTTCAAGCGCATCACCCCAGGGGGTGTAGGAGGCGGCAAAGGTGATTTCAGCGTTGGCATCGGCCAGTTGGCGCGGGGTGTTGCCGCCGTCGGGCAGGGAGTAGTTCCAGGCGTCAGTGAGTTCGCCGATGGGGCCGAGTCCGTAGAGGTAGAAAGTAATATTGCCGGCGGCGTCGGCTGAAAGCACGCGGTCGTTGTCGAGTTCATACTGGGTGGTCAGGCTCTGCCCATCGGCGTAGGCGGTCATTTGCAGGCGGTTGCCGAGGCCGTCGTAGGTCATTTCGGCCTGGGTATGCCAGGAATCGGCGTAGGTCTCGACCTTCAGCAGAAATCCGGCGGCAGTGGAGGTGTAGCGCTTGGCGCCGTTGGCTGGCCCTGAACTATCAGGGGATGTTTCCACCAGGCTACCGTTGCCGTCGTAGGTGTAGTGCCAGGTGGTTGGAGTCTTTGGTGGCGGTCAGCAGTTGGTTGGCGTCGTCGTAGGTGTACGTTGTTGTGGTCGAAATTCCATTGATTGTCGACGTGTATTCCAAGACGTTGCCAGCGGCATCGTAGGTGTAGTGGAAGGCAATCCCGTTGCTGTACACGGCGCTGGTCAGGCGGCACAGGGCGTGGTAGGTGGTTAATCAATGCTGACGACGCTCTCGCCCGTCCCGCCCGGCAGGGTGACGCTGGCGGTTTCGCAGCCGGGGATGGCGCAGGTCAGACTGCCAAAACGGGATGCCCAGATGAGTGCAGACATCGCCGGTGGTTCCAGAGCCGCACATTGGGTCGATGACAAAGCCAGGTTTCAGCCAGTCAATCAGTTCGCGGCTCAGGGTGGGCGGGTGGTTGCCGCGCCAGCCAGCGCGACCGCCGCTGATCCCGGCTTCGCGTTGGGGGGAAGTGAAAACGGTAGATAGCATGTGTCCTCCTTGTGGGTGAATTTAGGGAAAGTATCGACAAACGGGGGTGTTCGTATCAAACGGGGGTTTTTTGAAGTTCTCTCAATAGGAGCAGAACAGCAAATTAGCCCCGGTTAGAAAACTAGCCGGGGCGGATTTGTTGTTCTGTGTGTGTACTTGTGTTGGTATGAGACTTTCCAGGCGACGGCTTTCTCGGCGCTTCTCTCGATATGCCCGACCAGGCGGACACCGGCCACCGCGCCCGCCGGATTGCTGGCGGACGACGCGCTACTGAAAAGGTGCTGTTTGTCAAGGTGCGGATTAAAAAAA
>JAVEWN010000144.1:0-6206 GCA_034004515.1 Anaerolineales bacterium
CTCATAGATATTCCTTGTTCTGTAAGAAAGTCCCATGAGCATACCAATGATATGAAATTTGGTAAGGTTCGTTTTTTAGGCCGTTTTTTCTATCTCGGCCACTATTTGCACAAAAGTTACGTTAGACAAAAACAGCCGTAAAATTAGATGCAATCGCCCTGGCTTTTCCCACAGCCGGATTGCATCCGGCGGCTTTGGGGGGCCATCTTTCCCTGCCGGGCGCAAAAAAGGCAAGGGTGGGTAGGGTAAAATAAATTACAGAAAAACTTTTTATTGGCGAAGAAACCGCCCTGCGGCCCACCCTGAAACCCAAACTCTTTACTCATGCAAAAAAACCTGCTGCGCACCATCCTGCACCTTGATCTAGACGCATTTTTCTGCGCTGTCGAAGAGCTGGAAGACCCCAGCCTGCGCGGAAAACCATTTGCCGTCGGCGGTCGTCCTCAAGAACGCGGCGTGGTTGCCTCCTGTTCGTATGCCGCCCGCGCCTTTGGGATTCACTCGGCCCTGCCCATGGGCCGCGCCTTGCAGCTCTGCCCGGATCTGATCATCATCCAGCATGGTCACGGCAAATACAGCCAAAAATCGCATCAAGTAATGGAACGCCTGCGCAACCTCTCCGCGCTGGTCGAGCAAATCTCGATTGACGAAGCCTTTGTCGACCTGAGCGACCTGCGCGAAGCGACCCGCCCCACAGTCTTGCGCCTGCAAAATCAAATTTGGGAAGAATTGCGCCTGCCCTGCTCGGTCGGAGTCGCGTCTAACAAGCTGCTCGCCAAAATCGCCAACGAAACCGGCAAAAAAGCGGCGCGCGGCCCAGACTACCCGCGCGCTGTTACCGTGGTCGAGGCGGGCCACGAAGCTGAATTTCTGGCCCCGTTACCGGCCGCCATGCTGTGGGGCGTTGGCCCAAAAACGGAATCGCGCCTCGCCAGCCTGGGCCTCCACACCATCGGCGATATAGCCCGTTTCCCCGAATCGGAACTGGCTGCCCGCTTTGGGCAATCTGGCCGCGATTTATCCCGCCACGCGCGCGGCATCGACGAGCGCCCCGTCGTTCCTGAGCGCGAAACCAAATCCATCAGCCAGGAAACCACCTTTATCCGCGACCTGAGCGACGACAAACTGCTCGAAACGACTCTAAAAAACCTGGCCGAAGAAGTGGCCCATAACTTGCGCCGTGAACATTTGGCCGGGAAAACCGTCAAACTTAAACTGCGCTGGCCCGATTTCAGCACCCTGACCCGCCAAACCACCCTGCCCGCCGCCAGCGACCAGCCCCATGAAATTTATGAAGCTGCCTTGAGCTTGCTGCGCCAGGTGCGTACTCCCGGCCAGGCCGTGCGCCTGATCGGAGTCGGCGTGAGCGGCCTGGGCCAACCGGTTCACCAAATGGGCCTGTGGGGCCAGTCCAATGAAAAACAACGTAAGCTGCAATCGGTAGTGGACGAGCTTCAAGAAAAATATGGCAAAAAGGTGATCGACAAAGGCCTCAGGGATGAGTAATATAATCAGGTAAAATAGCTTTCATCTATTTCATGGAGAAACTCCTGTGCGTAAAATTTTACTTGTTGTGCTAATCATTGCCACCCTGAGCGCCTGTGTCCCTAGCGCGCCCACCCCCAACAGCCCCGACGCGCCGCCTGAACCAACCAAGGTCCAGCCCGCGACCGCCGGCCCAACGCCGACTTTCCCACCCCCACTGGCGATTCTGCTCATCCCGGCGGATTTGAACGAAAACCTTTCGGCCAGTTACCAGTCTGCGGTATACGACCTGGCCCAGGCAGCGGGGCTACGCTACCAGGTGCGCAACACGTTATCCGCGCAAGACCTGGCCCTTGAACCAAATCTCAAAGTTGTGATTGCCCTGCCGCCAGACCCGGGCCTTTCCACTTTGGCAGCGGCAGCGCCCCAGGCCCAATTTTTGGCGGTCAACATTCCCGATATCACCCCGGGCGGCAATATCAGCGTCCTGGGCGGGGAGGGGATGCGGATCGACCAGCAGGCCTTCATGGCTGGTTATATCGGCGCACTCGTGACCGAAGATTTCTTTGAAATTGGGGCAGTGCTCAGCAAAGACTCGCCAGACTCTGCTGTTATCCAGAATTCTTTTCGGACCGGGCGCACTTATTATTGCGGCCTCTGCCGCCCGCTCGGACAATATACACCCTTTGAATACCCGGCTTATATCGAAATCCCCGCCGATGCCAAACCAAACGAATACCCGGCCTATGCGGATGTTTTGATTCTGCAAAAGAAAGTGGGCACGATGTTCATCCAGCCCGGCCTCGATACGCCCGAACTGCTCGATTACCTGACGATTGCCGGGGTTTTGATGATCGGCACGCAGACTCCCCACAAGCCGCTCAGCAGTTGGGTGGTAACGCTGCAACCGGATTACCTTAAAGCAACGATTGCGGCCTGGCCGTCCCTGCTGGCAGGGGAGGGCGGCCGCAGCTTCCCCGCGCCGCTGACCTTTACAGACATCAACGAAGAACTTTTTAGCATCGGCAAACAGCGCCTGGCCGAAGAAACCATGCAGGCCATGTTTGAAGGATATATCTCCCCCAGCGAATAGCCCGTGAAAACTGGTTTTCTGGGCACCCGTCGCTTTTGGATAAGGGTCGAGTCACCCCGGCAGGCTTACAAGAATTCTGGCATCGATCCTGTATAAAATCGCAGCTACTCGGCCAACTTAGTGAACTTGTGCGGTAGTTAGCTTATTCTCTTTTAATTCTTTCTTGACGAATCAGAAGAAGGAATGATAAACTTCGTCGCTTGTAAAAATCTTCAAGGAAAGGAGCGCACGATGATGGCAATCTTTGATACCAATCTCAAAAATTCAGTCCGCGCCACCGATTTAGGTGGTGTTTTGGCTGTTGATTCTCGGAGTGCGCCTGTTTCCAGGTAGATTACGCGAAATTTCTCGTAAACACCGGCCACGGCGCACCCGCTCGTGGCTTTTTTATTTGTCTTTTTTCCAAGGCGGCCACGGGCGAAGTCCCTGGCCGTTTTTATTTTTGCCCGCCTCGTCCCTGCCGGGGGCAGAGCGGCTGGAAAAGGAAATGATATGGACATCACAACTTCTTTATACACTGGCAAACTGATCCGCCTGACGCAGATCGAGTACACGCGGGACCCCGAAACGCTGGCAGAGTGGTCGCAGGAGGCGGGCCTGATGCGGATGCTGGACGAACCACCCGCCCGGCCGCTGGCCTCGGAACAGATCAAGAAGCGCCTCGAGAAAATAGAAAAGGACATGGATGACAAAAACGATTTGTTTTACTTCCACATCCGCCCGCTGGATGAGGAGTGCCTTGTCGGTTGGGGAAAAATTTACTGGATTGTGTGGCCCTCGCAGATTGCGAACATCGAGCTGGCGATTGGCCCCTCGCAAGAGAACCAAGGCTACGGGTCAGACGCGTTCCGCCTGCTTTTGCGGTTGGCCTTCGACGAGTTGAATCTGAATCGTTTAACGGTCAGGCTGCCAGAGTACAACCTCCGGGGCATCGATTTTGTAAAGAAATTCGGTTTCCGTGAAGAAGTTCGGCGCCGCGAGGTGATTTTTCGCGACGGCCGTCGCTGGGACAGCCTGCATTTGGGCTTGCTGCGCGCAGAATGGAGTGTGAATCATGAATAACGATATTTTCCGTGGAAAACTGGTGCGCTTGAGCGCCGAAAACCCTGAAATCTATGCCGAGCATTTCTCGCGCTGGTGGCATGACAGCGAGTACGGACGCCTGCTCGACCTGGCGCCCGGACACTTGTTCTCGCCGAAACGCACCAAGGAATGGCTTGAAAAAGAAGGTGAAAAAGACCCGCCTGAAATGTGGATGTTTGGCATCCGTGCTTTGGAGGGCGATCCGTTGATTGGCTTTGTCGATTTAAGCGGCATGACCCCACATGGCGATGCGTTTGTGGGCATTGGGATCGGTGAGCGCGATTACTGGGGCAGAGGTTACGGAACCGAGGCGATGAAGCTGGTTTTACGCTTCGCGTTTACGGAGCTGGGCCTGCACCGGGTTTCACTGGATGTGTTCGATTACAACCCGCGCGGAGTCAAGTCTTACGAGAAAGCCGGTTTCCGGCACGAGGGCCGGGTGCGTGAGATGATTTTGCGCAATGGGCAACGTTCGGATGTATTTTTTATGGGCGTACTGCGCGAAGACTGGTTAAAACAGTTTGGCGCGGAGTATGGGCTGTGACCGCTGGATTAATGAGAAAGGAAAACCTGATGAACCCCGAAATTACTTTTGAAAAAACTGCCCAACTGCCTGACGGATTCAATATCCGCCCTGGCACGCTGGACGATTACAAATTGGTCTTTGACCTGCTCAACGCCAGTTCCCTGAGTTTGCTGGGGTCAGTTGATTTGACCGACCCCGAGCTGGTTCGCAACGACTGGCAGGAACCCAAATTTGACATGCAAAAAAGCACCCGCCTGGTCTTTGCACCGGACGGGACTCTAGTTGGCGCGCTCGAAGTCTGGGATACCGGCAACCCACCCGTCCACCCCTGGATCTGGTTGTGCGTCCATCCCGATTATGCCGACAAAGGCGTCGATGCCGTCCTGCTCGCCTGGGGCGAGGCCCGCGCCGCCCAGGCTGTTGAACGCGTCCCGGACGGAATCCGCTTCGCGCCGCGCACCGGATTCCCGGCCCAGAATGTGCGTTTCAAGGCTTTGGCCGAGTCGCGCGGGTACAAGTACGACCGCTCTTTCTATCGCATGCAAACCGTCTTTGAGGGTGCGCCGCAAGTTCCGCCTGCGCCGGAAGGCATTCTGATTCGGGCCTACAACCCGCAGACCGAGCTCGAGGCGGTCGTGCGCACGATGAGAGAATCCTTCCGCGATCACTACGGTTTCGTCGAACGTCCTTTTGAAGATGAGTTGGATGATTTTCGCCACCACTTCCTGGGCGACCCGCTCTACGATCCCGGCTTGTGGTTTGTGGCCCTGGACGGCGACGAGATGGTTGGCATCAGCATTTGCCGCGCCGAAGATTACGAGAACCCTGAAAACGGATTTGTCAACGAATTGGGTGTGCGCCGCGAATGGCGCCGACGCGGAATAGCCAATGCCCTCTTGAAAACTTCCTTCGCCGCTTTCTACGAGCGGGGCAAAAAAGGGGCCGCCCTCGGCGTCGACGCTGACAGCCTGACCGGGGCACTCAAAATCTACGAGCGC
Organism: Anaerolineales bacterium; assembly: GCA_034004515.1. Classification (GTDB taxonomy): domain Bacteria; phylum Chloroflexota; class Anaerolineae; order Anaerolineales; family Villigracilaceae; genus UBA8950. The sequence goes on from JAVEWN010000144.1 coordinate 5,186, forward strand.
GCCGGAATGCGCCCCGTCCGCCAATACGACAACTACGAAAAAGAATTGCGCGCGGGTGAAGAGATCAGCAAAAGGTAGCCTGCCCGACCTTATGGCTGCGGGGCCGGGTCATTCGGTGGGACAAAAAACGCCCGCCAAACGCCCGGCTCCGTCTCTGAGACCGCCGAAAACTCGGTCATGATATGAATGAACGTCCGGCCTGGCTTGAGCGCGAATTCGGACTTGTCGGGCCAGACGAAGTGAATCGGCCGGAGCAGGCCGGTTTGCTGTTCCCAGGCCCGGTTGGCGGTGCTCCAGTGGATTTTATAGAGTTGTCCATCGCGCAAGACATAGGCGTAGCCGGCCTGGCCGGGGCGGATGTTGATGTCGTATTGCAAATGCCTGAAAATATCGTGGGTGGCGTAAATCACAATTACGTTTTCAAACGCCAATTGACGTCCGGTCAGCGCATCCAGGGCAGGCGTGAGCTGGCCGCTGTTGTCCTGAAAATCCGTCCAACGCAGATAGCTGCCTGAAACGGGGTCGTAGCGCCACTCACCCTGGTTGAAAGGGTGATAATAAACCTGCAATTTTTGAGCGTCCAACCCGCCAGCCGGGGCCGCCGGGTCGAACAAATGCCCGGAATAATTGATCGGTCTGAAGCTCAGGTTGGCCTCGGCCAAGGCCCGCATCTCTGAAACGGTCAAAATCCCGTCGTTGACATCATCGGCATCCGTGCCATAGACCACCCGGCAGGCCTCCAGCTGCTCAAAAATACCCTTGCCCGCCCCGGCGAAGGCCAGGCAGCTAAACGGGAACATCTGATTGATGGTCGCATACGTCAGCCGCCCAGAGCGGATCGGTTGGACGCGCCCTTCGTCAGCGGCGGGCGCAGTTTTCAGCCGCAGACCGGCGTCCCAAAAACGGCGGCCAGATTGGGGGGAGAACGTTTCGCTCAGGCCGCTGAGCGGGTCCGCGTCGCTGTCACGCTCTTCAGGGCCCACGTTTGGGGCTGCAAAATCAAAATCATCTGTTTTGTCAA
>JAVEWN010000145.1:0-6186 GCA_034004515.1 Anaerolineales bacterium
GACAGCCGCCTGGCGCTTGAAAATTACGGATTGGGGCTGGTCGGCGCTCCAAAAACACTGAGAATCCAGGCACTATGAAAAAAGGATCACAACCCAGAAAATTTATCGGCACTGTTTTATTTATGGTTGGCATTCTACTGGGGGCGCTGCTCGTGGGTGGTTTGGCCTGGTCAGATTTTGAAGCTATTTTCTATGGCTTGCCCAAACTCACCAGCAACCCTTTACCTGGCTTTTCCTGCCCGGCCCTGATGACGCGCAACGAAACGGCCAGCCTGCGGGCCACCCTTCGAAATGAGACGGATCGGCCAATTGCCCCGGTTGTGCGGGTGGAAATCAGCACGGCCGGCCTGCCCCAATCCGAGCGCAGCAAGGTGGCCCTCGAACCGGGAGAAAGCATCCGCCTGGCCTGGCCGGTTTCTCCTCAAAATATTGACCTGAACTGGTTCATTTTTGCCAAAGTCTATCGTTACCCTGCCTACCAGACCCAACTGGCTGAGGCCACGTGCGGTATTCTGGTGCTGGATGTCCCATTCCTGAAGGGCGGTGTCTTGCTGGCCCTCTGGCTGGGCGCAAGCCTGATTTGCACCCTGGCCGGGCTGTGGATGTTGGAACCGCGCCATGTCGTTCCCGATCAAAAAGTGAGCATTGCCATGCTGCGGCGGATGTTGGCCTTAGCCATGTTGATCGGCTTGATTTTTGGCCTTCAAGGTCTGTGGGGGCCGGGGGTGATCGCGCTGGTGGTAATCATCAGCCTGATGACCAGCATGCTTTTCCTTTTCCTGGCCGAAAATTAACCGGAAAATAAATCGCAAGGGCGGCCCGTGGGCCGCCCTTGCGATTCCTGGTTAAAAGATGCCCCGGACGAACAGCAGGAACCCGACAATTGCCAGCGGAATACCGACAATTGCGCCAATCAGCGTCAGGCTGACGAGTACGCCAGCCAGCATCAAGACCAGCCCGATTAAAATGGCAAGAAAACGCCCGCTCATTTCAAGGATGGTGGTGAGAAGCATCCAGATGGCCCAAAACGGCCAGAGATACCAGGGCACAGATTTTGTGCTTTTTTCAGTCATTTTTGCCTCCGTAAGGTGTGGAGATATACGCAGGCCGCGCCGCCTGGTTTTATGGACACACCCGCTGGAATTTGATTTGGTCGAGAAAAACCTGGCTGCGGGCAACCACTTCGCCGCGCGTGTCGGTCAGGACAAACTGGTATTGCAGCCAGGCCGGGTCGTACTCTTTATACGAGGGCACATTCGCCGCGCGCAGCTTATATTCAAAGCGTCCGCTGCCCAGCGGGCGCATGGCCAGGCCCGTATTCCAGGCGCTGGTTGCGCCGCTTTTCTGGTTACGCAGGCGCACAAAGAGCAGCACGCTATAGATTTTTTCAGGCTGGCTGGCGCTTACGGTGAACGTGACCTCTTTCGGAGAGCAATCGCCGCCATAATAGATTTGCCCGGTGCTGATTTTTATTTCGGACAGCGGATCGGCAGACAGGGTGGCGGTTGCAACGTCAAGCGTCGGCGTGGAAGATGCCGCTTGTGGGCTGCCAGGCGCAAGAGTCGGCGGGAGGGCTTGCGACGAAGCGACTGGCGAAACGGTTTCAAACATGCCGGGCGGGCTGATCGGCGTGACCGTTTCAAGCGCGAGGGCTGTCGGGAAAATCAGCGGTTCGATCGTGGGGCGCGGGCCAAGCCCCGGCGCGCTGCAAGCCAGCATTGCCAAGAATAGGGGTAGGAAAATTCGCAGTTTCATCTCTTCTCCTTTTAGACCTCATAATAGCATTTTGCGGCAATACTTTGCAAGGTATAATGCCGCCATGACTGAAGCCCAATTACCCCCAAAGACCAAAACGGCCTCCCCGCGCAGGCGCGCCCGGCCAATTTCGCCGCAATGGCCCAATCGTATCCTGCCGTTGGTTTTACTCGGGCTGGCCCTATTTGGAGCCGGGCTGATGACAGGCTGGTACTTGTGGGGCCAGAATCAACCTGCCGCCGGGCTGGCCGGAGACCCGGGGCTGGAAGCAGCCGAAACCGTCAAGCGATTTCAGCTGGGCGGCGAGAACCTGCCGGCTTTTGGCCCAGACGATGCGCCGATTGTGCTGATGGAATTCAGCGATTATCAGTGCCCGTACTGCAAGCGCTGGCATGACGACATCTTTCCGCAGCTGATTGCAGAATATGGCGACCAGATTAAATTTGTTTACCGAAATTTGCCCGTCATCCGTGAAACTTCCGGCGATGCGGCCCGCGCGTCTTATTGCGCCGATGAGCAAGGCGCCTATTGGGAATATCACGATGCGTTGTTCAGCTACCGCTATGATTTTAACAAGCAATCTTATGAGCAGTATGCCCGCGATCTCAACCTGGATGTCGATGCCCTGCGCGCTTGCTACGATTCGGGGCGCTATGCCGATCTCGTGCAGCAAGATTTGCAGCTTGCGCGTTCCATGGGGATTGGCTCAACCCCCACTTTCTTCGTCAATGGGATTGCAGTCGTGGGGGCGCAGTCTTACGAAGTTTTCAAACAAATCATAGACCTGGAACTGGCCGGGGGAATGCCGGCGGGGGACGAATGAAAAAATTTGTAGCGGTCGCCGGTAATATTGGCGTCGGAAAATCGACCCTCGTCAACGGCTTGTGTGAGCGGCTGGGCTGGCAGCCGTTCTATGAACCGGTCACAGAAAACCCCTACCTGGCAGATTTTTATCACGACATGGCCGCCTGGGCTTTTCACTCACAAGTTTTCTTCCTGACCCATCGCCTGCGCGCCCACCACACCATTTCATCGCACCCGACCTCTGTGATTCAGGATCGGAGCGTCTACGAAGATGCCGAGATATTCGCCCACAACCTGTATTTGCAGGGTAATCTGACCGCGCGCGATTACCAGACCTACCGGGATCTGTATCAGACCTCGATGGATTTCCTACCGCCGCCCGACCTGGTAATTTACTTGCGCGCCTCGGTCCCAACCCTGCTCAATCGCATCGCCCGGCGCGGACGGGATTATGAGCGCACGATCAGCGCCGATTACCTGGAAAGCCTGAACAGCCTCTACGAAAACTGGATTGCCCATTTCAGCCTGTGCCCGGTCCTGACCGTCCCGGCAGACGACCTGGACTATGTCGCCCATGCCGGGCATTTGAATCTAATCGTGCGCAAAGTGGACGAGAAATTGACCGGGCGCGAGGAAGTCGTCTTTTACCCCGAAGAAGTTGCCCGCGCGGCAGATGATTAATCATGCCCATTTATGCGCTCGACCATATCCAGCTTTCCATTCCGCCCCAATCAGAAGAATTGGCCCGCGCTTTTTATGTGGATGTCCTGGGCTTTGTCGAAGTGCCCAAACCTGCCGGGCTGGCCGGGCGGGGTGGAGCGTGGTTCGAGCAGGGAAATGTCCGCCTGCACCTGGGAATCGAAGCGGATTTTCATCCGCTCAAAAAAGCGCACCCGGCCCTGCTGACGGATGACCTGGCGGCACTCGTGGCGCGTCTGCGAGACTCTGGTTACCCGGTCGATGAAACCCAGCCGCCGTTGGAGGGCTATCAGCGCGCCCATATTTTTGACCCGTTCGGGAATCGGATCGAGTTGCTCCAGAAAATATAGCAGGCTGTCAACGCCGTAAACAAAAAGACCGCCACAAAAATGTGGCGGTCTTCGCATTTCAAAACTGGTTTTAGGCCCAGCCGCGCAGCTGCATGGCCTTGACGACGCGATCAATCGCGACCATGTAGGCCGCATCGCGCATGTAGACGCCTTCTTTTTGGCTCATTTCAAGCACGCCGTGGAAGGCGGAGGTCATCTTGGCATCCAACTTCTCAAGCACTTCCTGCTTGCTCCAGTAGAAGTTCATGTCGTTCTGAACCTGCTCAAAGTAGGAAGTTGTCACGCCACCGGCGTTGCACAAAAAATCGGGAATATTGAAAATATTATTGGCCTTGAAGAAATCATCCGCTTCGGGCGTGGTCGGGCCATTGGCCCCTTCTGCCACAAGTTTGACCCGGCTGTGCATCTTCTTAACCGTATCGCCGTTGACCTGGCCTTCGAGCGCGGCGGGAATGACCACATCGGCCTCTTTGCTGATCCAGGCCTCGCCATCTTCGATGACATAACCGGCTTTTGTAGCCTTGTCTTTGTCGATGGTGCCGTACTGGTCGGTGATCGAGCGCAAAAAGTGCGGATCAATCCCGTCTTTGTGGCTGTAAGTGTACGAAACGCGGTCGTGGCGATCCCAGCAGGAAACGCAAGCCACTTTACCGCCCAACATCTCGACAAAACCGATCGCGGCATACTGGGCGACGTTGCCAAAACCTTGCACGGCCGCCACCGATTTGGTCGAATCCAGGCCGATGTGTTTCATCGCTTCGCGCACCGTATAGATGACGCCATAACCGGTCGCTTCAGTGCGGCCCTGAGATCCGCCGCCGCCGAGCGGTTTGCCGGTAAAAACACCGGGGGTGTACTGCCCAACCAGTTTGGAATACTCGTCCATCATCCAGCCCATCATCTGCGGGGTGGTGCCAACATCCGGGGCCGGGACATCCTGGCGCGGGCCGATGTTTTTCCACATGACATCCACCCAGCCGCGGCACAGTTTTTCTTTTTCAGCAATCGAGAGCGAGGCCGAATCGACGATTACGCCGCCTTTGGCGCCGCCCAACGGAATATCGGCGACGGCGCATTTCCAGGTCATCCAGGTCGCGAGGGCGCGCACGGTATCAAAAGTTTCTGAGGGGTGGAAGCGAATCCCGCCTTTGCCGGGGCCGCGCGCATCGTTATGCTGAACGCGAAAACCCTGGAAAACACGCAAGGAACCATCATCCATGCGCACCGGAATGCGGAAGGAATACTCGCGCATCGGCCAGCGCAGGGCTTCCCTAATCTGCGGGTCGAGGCTCAACTGCGTGGCGACACCATCAAACTGTTTTTGCGCCATCTCAAAGGCATTGATTTGACCGGACATATTTCATCTCCTAGAACGGGTCGTGAATATGAAAAAAAATATAAACGGGCCACCGGATCGGAGGCCCGCTTTATTGATGTGGTATGTGGCAGACGCAAATCATGTGATTAATCACCTTCGCTCATGCTCTCTAAGGTTACCTGAGTTTGAAGGCCGAGTCAATATGAGACTCGTCACGTGTTTGGCTGTGATATGTCAGACAAATTCCATTTTCTCTCGTGATATAGAAATTTTTGTTGGGCTTTGTTGTTTTTTAGCAAAATATATACTTAAACCCCACAAGATAATGGTTACAAGCACGCTCCAAACATCGTGCTGCAAGCTGTACGCCATGAGCGCTAACGATGCGGCAAAAACAATTACTCCAAAAAGGAAAATAAAACCAATCCAGTATCCATGAAGCTTACTAATTTCATTAATTATAAAAAAAAGCGGAACCAATAATAGTATCTGGTCATAAGACCATGAATAAGGCGCAACCAACAACCCCCTCGCCAAGACCACTGCCATAACGGCAAACGGGTTTTTGAGTTTGTTATAAAAGAACAAGCGAATCATGGTCACCAAAACAAACCCAATGCTGGTGCCTGCAAAAAGAAAAGCCAGAAAGTGTTCTTGGAATAATAGAGTTGCAATTCCCCACAGGGTTGAGTGCATTCCAACATATCTTGTAAGCAGGTGTTGACCCGCAGCCAGGTAATCGAATACCCAAAAAGGATTATAGATCGCCCCAGCTAAAAACAGGCTGAAACATCCCGTTATAACACCGAGTATGGCTTTCCATGATTTGCGCGCCAGCAGCCATAACCCCAAAATGAGTAAGATTGGCAAACCGATTGATGGCTTAAGACTCAAAAAAGAAACCAGCAAGCCTCCCATAAACCAGCGCTCACGATAAAAAGAAAACATTGCAATTGTTGCAAAGAATAATAAAACAGCCAGGATTTGCCCGCTCAAGATAACGGTATACATTGGCCGAAATAAGAAAAGCATGGCAATCACAACGATTTCAAAGAAAGGCAATCGGATAGCTTGTAACTTGAATAACAACAAAATTGACACCAGGATGGCAATTTGCCCAAATAGTAACCAAACACTGTCCATTCGCGGAAATGAAATTGACTTTCGTCAATTATCTGCAATCTGAGAATAGATGGTGGGCGACAGCCCAAGCAATTCCAGAATGCGGATTTGGAGAATACTCAACCGAGTTATATGCCG
>JAVEWN010000146.1:0-6124 GCA_034004515.1 Anaerolineales bacterium
TGATGATTTTCAACAAAAAAATTAGATGCGTTTGCCCTGAGTAGGCGGTCTTTTGAACGGCCGGGGGAGTTTATGGCTTGCCCAATTTGGCAAACAATTTTTCGTATTCTGCCGCGACGTGTTCCGGCTGATACTGGGCCGCAATTTCAGCCGGGTCGCGCTGATATTTTGCCGGTTCCGCCAGGATTTCAAGCACTGCTGCGGCCAGCCCGGCAGAATCGCCAATGGGGACCACTTTGCCCATGCCGGTCATCTGGGCCGGGCGGCGCACACCGGGCAGAGCCGAGGCAATTGAAGGCGTGCCGTTGATCATCGCCTCAATTTGCACCAGGCCAAAGGCCTCGGTCGAGTTCAGGCTTGGCACAACCAGCACATCCAGGTTAGGGTAATAGGCGGCCATCTGTTCGGGGTTCAGGTTGCCGAGGAATGTCCAGTGGCCTTCGGCTTGATATTGCCTGATGGTGGGCGCAAGACGTTCAAAGTAAGCCTGCTCTCCCATCACGTTCAGATGCTGGCCGGCGAATAAAACCTGGGCCTGGGGGTATTTTTCCAAAATGGCGGGCAGGGCTTCAAGCAAAATTTCGACGCCTTTTTCACTGGCAAAGCGGGTTGCCATGCCGATCACCGGTTTGCGGACAGCTGTCTGGTGGGCCTGGGCAAAGGCTGCAATCGCGCCCGGCGCAGCGGGGGGTAATTGGACCGGCGGCAGGATCGGGGTCAATTTGGGCATGTAACCCGAAAGGAAGGGCGAGTGGTCGGCGTAATCCTGGGTATAGGTGACGATATGGTGGGCGAGCAGCGCTGCCATGTGATTTTGAAAATCGACCACGCTGTTGACGATTCGGTTGAAGAAACCGGAAGGCAGCTGCAAATCACAGTGATAGGTCAGGACGGCCAGTTTGCCCAGCAGACGGGCGCGGGTCACAAAGCCGGGCGCATCAAACTGCGGCAGATGGAGCTGGACGACATCGTTTTCGGCGACGTATTTCCAGGCTAAAAAGCCGAAAGTCGGCATGATGACGCCCTTGCTCACCCGAAAGGCGACCGGAGCGCGCACAATCCGAACCCCGTTGCGAACTTCATCGGCGAGGGTGCTTGGGTCGAAGTGCGAGGTCAGGATGGTGACCTGGTGTCCGCGCCGCGCAAAGGCCTCGGCCAGGCGTTCGGCGTAAATGGTCAGCCCGGAGGTATGCGGGCGGTAGTACGTCAGGACGGTAAGGATTTTCATAGCTATTTTCCGATTCGAGCAGATTTTCCTTGTTCAATCAGCCATTATTTGAAGATGGGCGGGGCAGTTGCGGAATGATCCAATTGATTAAGGCATGCGGGGAGCGGGTCTGAATATAGACCCGGCCCGGGCCGCTCATCTCCACCACCAACCCTTCGCCGCTGAACAAGGTCGCTTTGATGCCTCCCGACGTGCGCGGGATGACGGTCATCCCGCCCTCAAAAGCGACCAGATGGCTGGTATCGACCACATATTTTTCGTTTTCTTTCAGCACGCGCTCAAAAATTGCGCCGTAAGAAGACACCAAAATCTTACCCGCGCCAATGGCCTCGAGCATCGAAATACCCTCAGCCGAAAGAAAAGCCTTCATGCTGATTTTGGCCGTCAAATCGATGCCCATTTCAGACGCGAGATAAGAACCAGCCTGAATCATCAGGCAGTTATTATTGGTGAGTTCAATCAGCGTGATATCGCCCGGCAGTTCGGGAGCCAGCGTCACCTCGCCGCCTTCCTGGCCGGCCTGAAAACAATTCTGAAAAAACGACTCGCCTCCCAGCAGAGTCCGTCCCAGCGATTTGAGCAATCCGCCTTCGGCTTTGGTCTCGATGCTGACCGAAGCCGACATGCTGACCATTGCGCCCGCCTCTGCCCGAACGCGCTCATTCGGCTCAAGTTTTACAATCGCGAGCGAGTAGGATGGGCTGTATTTCAGTTCAATCTCCATCAAAAATCTCCTTTTCAGGCAATTCAATATAGCGCGTAATCCCCTTCAGATCGATCTCCATCAATAAGCGCAAAACCGTTTCGCCAAGCACGGGGTGCAGATGCTGTGGGGCAACATCTGCCAGCGGAACAAGCACAAAAGCACGCTCATGCAGGCGCGGGTGCGGAATGACGAGCGGCGGCGAATTCAATACCAGGTCATCATAAAACAGGATGTCGAGATCGATCAAACGCGGGCCGTTTCGGAAGGTGGCCGCGCGACCCATTTCTGCCTCGATTTCTTTCAGAAAAGAGAGCAGCGCTGCTGGCCCGAGGCTGGTCGCCGCTTCGACAACCATATTCAGGAAAGCAGGCTGGTCGGCATAGCCCCAGGGTTCGGTCTCGTAGACGTTTGACTCCTGGCGGATACTGATTTGCGGGGCAAAGCGGGCGAGTGCGCCGCGCAAGTTTGCGAGCCGGTTGCCCAGGTTGCTTCCCAACGCAATGTAGACGAGAGATTCGCTCATACGCGCTCGATAATGGTCGCGGTCGCCTGTCCATGCCCAATACACATGGTTTGCAGGCCGTAGCGGGCTTTGCGGCGTTCCAATTCGTAGACCAGTTTGGTCATTAAGATCGCCCCGGTTGCTCCAAGCGGATGTCCGTGCGCAATTGCACCGCCGTTCGGGTTGACTTTGCTCATATCAGGCTGCAATTCGCTGGCCCAGGCCAAGACAACCGGCGCAAAAGCCTCGTTAATTTCAATCACGTCCATCTCGTTCAGGCTTAAGCCCGATCTGCGGAGCGCCATCTGCGTAGCTGGGATGGTCCCGGTCAGCATCAGGGTCGGGTCTGAACCGGTCACAACCCGCGTCTCGATCCGCGCCAGCGGAGAAAGGTTGAGCAATCCGACCGCCTTCTGAGAGGCCAACACCAGCGCCGCGGCCCCATCGCTGATCTGCGAAGAATTGCCAGCCGTCAGCAGCCCCTCGGCCCGAAAAACGGGTTTAAGACGGGCCATTTTCTCACGGTCAAAATTACGGCGCAGACCCTGGTCCTCTTTGAACAGTGTCCCGTCTGGCAGGGGCAGAGGCAAAATTTGGCTCTCAAAATAGCCTGCGTCTGCCGCGGCTGCCGCCCGCTGATGGCTTTGGGCCGCAAAATCGTCCAACTGGGCGCGGGTCAAATTCCAGGCCTGGGCAATCCGTTCTGCGCTCTCGCCCTGGTGCAGCAGCTCGTGGCCGACCTCCGGCCAGGCGGGCGGATAATCGGCCCCCAGCGGTTGGTGCGACATCATCTCGCTGCCGCCCGCCAGAAGAATATCCGCATCTCCCGCCAAAATGGCCTGGGCCGCAAAGTGAATCGCTTGCTGGCCCGAACCGCACATCCGGTTAATCGAAACGCCTCCCACGCTGACGGGAAAGCCCGCCTTGAGGGCTGCCAAACGGGCCAGGTTGCCGCCCTGATCTCCCAGCGGCGTCACAACGCCCCAAATCACATCCTCCAGGCGGCCTGCTTCGAGGCCTGCGCGGCTGACGGCTGCCCGCATGAGCGTCGCCGCCAGTTCAACCGGCTGGTAATGGGCCAAGGCTCCCGTGGGTTTGCCGATCCCGATTGCGCTGCGAACGGCAGAAACAATGAATACATCTGAAGCGGGCATAATTGTCCTTAAGCAAAGGATAAAGTCTCCTGATTATGGCCCATTATCAGGAGACTTTGGCATAACCGCAGAGTTTTTTGCAAATCTTTAAGGTTGCCAGTCCGGGTCAAAATCGACTGCCGGGTTACTGGTCAGGGGCTGGATCTGATTACTGAGCGTATCAATCAAGTAGATGTCAATATTGCTGCCATCGGTCCCTTCGGCAACCAGCCAGCGGCCATCCGGCGAGGGGCGGGCATCGCGCACCAGGCGGAATTCTGGCAGTGTCGTCAGTTCTTCTGTTTCGAGGTTGTAGCTCACCAACTGGGCGGTCAGGTTGCCGCTGGCGTCGAGATTGGCAAGCTGGGTAAAGTAGATCAATTGGCCGTTGTAAGCCCAGGCTGGCATGGTATCGTTGACATTTGGGCCGCTGCGCAGGAACTGGACGAGGTTCTGGCCGTCGGCATTCATGCTCCAGAGCCGCCCCAAGCCGTTGCGGGTCAAAGAATAGAGGATGCTTTTGCCATCCGGCGACCAGGCCGGTTGGCGGGCGGGCTGGGTCGATTCGGTGCTGGTCAGGCGGACGGCTTGAGCATTTTCAGTCAGGTCTATTTTGAAAATCTGGGCGTATGGGTTGAGCGGCATGCCGACCCGCAGAGAGGTAAATACGAGTTGTTTGCCATCTGGCGACCAGGCGGGGTCAAAATCTCCGCCCGGTTCAGAAGCGATGCCCTGATGTGTGCCGGTTTGCAAGTTGTAGATCAGGATGCTGGCGTTGGAATATTCAGTTTTGCGCGCATTGCAGGGCGAAATATAGGCCAGTTTTGTGCCGTCCGGCGACCATCTCGGCTGGCAGGCCCCCGCGGCCTCAAAGAAAAGCTGTTTCTGGTCTGAGCCATCCGGGTTCATGGTGTAGATTTGGGCCATGCCTTCGCGTTGGGTGACAAAGGCAATTTTCCCTGTCCCGCCGCCGAGCGCGGTCGGAAGCGGAATGTTGGTACTGGTGGAAATGGGGGCGCGGGTGGCCGTCCGGGTGGCGCTGGCAGGCGGCAGGGGGCTGGGGGTGCTGCTGGGGGTGGCGCTGGCAGTTGAAACGGCAGCCGCTATCGGTGAATTGGCAAGGGGAACGGTGACGGTTGGGGTGGAGGTTGGAGGCGCGCCAAACGGGGCCAGTTCGGGGCGCGTATAAATTAATCCGGCCAGGGTCAGCAGGCCGACCAGCCCAAGCAGCAAAAGTGGGCGCAGCCAAGAGGCGCGGGCCGCTTTGGCCGATTTTTTGGATGAGTTTGCCGGGAACTTCTGGTCGTTTGGTTGAGCCGGTTGGGAACCAGCCGGCGGCAGTGTCGCATTTTCTGTGCCGAGCAGGGCTTGCTTGAATTCGTAAGCACTTTGAAAGCGATTGGGCGCGGAGGTTTCCATCGCCTTTTCGATGACGCTCGCAAGCCGTTCGGAGATTTTCGGGTTGCGTTTGCGGATCGGGGTCAGCTCCAGGCCGTCCAGGGCGCGCGCCAGGCTGTCTTCGGGAATGAAGCCGGTCAGCGCAGCGTAGAGGGTTGCGCCGAGCGAGTAGACATCCGAGCGGGCGTCGGTGCGCGAGGAGCCGTACTGCTCAGGCGGCGAATAGCCGGGGGTCATGGCGCGCGCGCCGGTCATGGTGGGCTGATCGCCTTCGATCAGTTTCGCCAGGCCAAAATCGACCAGGCAAATGTGGCCGTCAGGGACGAGTTTGATGTTGCCAAGTTTGATGTCGCGGTGCAAGACGGCCGGGTTGCGGGTGTGCAGGAAGGTCAGCGCGTCACAAATGGCTGCCCCAACCCGGATGCCTTCTTCTTCGCTGATCGGGCCGTTCTTTTCCAGGATTTGGCGCAAGTCCGGGCCTTCGATGTAGTCCATGACCAGATATTGTCCTTCGTCTGGCAAGACAAAATGGTCAGAAACACGCGGCAAGTTCATGTGGCGCAGGCTTGCCAGGATGGTGGCCTCCAGCCGGAATTGGCGGGCGTAATCTTCGGTGGTGAAGAGATTTTCTTTAACGGCAACATCCACATCGAGGCTTTCGTCGTGGGCGCGGTAGACCGATCCCATGCCGCCATGGCCAAGGACTTCGATGATGCGATAACGACCGTTGAGTAAATCACCCTGGGCTACAGGCATAAGACATCCTTAACAGAAAATAACGCGACGGAAGAGTTTTTTGATTATACCCGCCCCGCTCGCAAATTGTATTTTTGTCCTATGAGTCTTCAGGGTTTTCTTAAAGTCAGCCAGCCCTGGTGAAACGCTCAGAATCGAACCGCAAAGTTCTACGCTTTTCCGGGCGTTCTGCGCGCACTGCGCGCGGTGCGCGCTAAAACTGCAAAATTGATCTGTCCGAGAAGTGGGCTGACAGGACTTTAAGAACTTGCGTAACGCGCCCCAGTATTTTAAGTCCCTGACTGTCTAACTGGTGTATTTGGTCAGACTTTCCGATATTGTCGGTGGCCATAAAAGGTCAATATCTGTGTCAAGCAGAAGATGGGCATTGTACTTATCAGCCAGAGCACGCATCGTTTTTA
>JAVEWN010000147.1:0-6062 GCA_034004515.1 Anaerolineales bacterium
GTGGCAATCTCTGCTGGAGCGCATCGAACACCGCAACGGCCACCAGCGCGTGCCCATGCCCAATTCGCTTGGCGGCTGCATCTTTCTGAACGACATCACCCAAAATGACATAGAATCTGCCCTCGAGGCCCTTAACGATTGGATACCGCTGAAAAATGACCCGATTCTCGAACGCTGACAACCAGGAAATCGCCAAATTCGACCAGGTTGCCCAACTCTGGTGGAACCCGCACGGCGAGATGGGAACCCTGCACACCATCAACCCGCTGCGGATGGAGTTCATCCTTGCCAACCTTGAAACGCGCGCGCCTCGCGTTCTGGATGTCGGCTGCGGCGGCGGGATTCTGGCGGAGGCCCTTGCCAAAAGCGGGGCACGCGTGACCGGGATCGACCTGTCGCTGCCTTCGCTGGCAGCGGCCCGCCAGCACGCCCGCGCCGCCGGGCTGGAGATCGACTATCTTGCCCTGACCGCCGAGCAAATTGCCGAGGAGCAAGCCGAATCCTTCGACGCTGTCACCTGCATGGAAATGCTCGAACACGTCCCCGAACCGCAAAAGGTGATTGCAGCCTGCGCCGGGGCCGTTAAACCGGGCGGACGGGTCTTCTTCTCGACCATTAACCGCAGTCTGTTCTCATTTTTGGCGGTCATCCTGGTCGGTGAATATGTGCTGCGCCTGCTGCCGCGTGGTTCGCATGACTACCGCAAACTGATTCGGCCCGCCGAACTCAAAGCCTGGGCCAAAGCCTGCGGGCTGGATTACCGCCGGAGTGCCAGCCTGATGTACAATCCCCTGACCGGCAGTTTCAAAGTTGCCCGCGATAAAGAAGATATGAACTACATGGCGTATTTTGTCAAAGGAATTAGATGAGTAGAGAGTAGATACTCGTTATTCGATATTCGATATTCGAACCACGGAATACCGGCCTGCGACTTCAAGCTATCGCCGTCCTGAGCGGAGGGCGAAGCGCAGCCCGCAGTCGAAGGACGCCCCGCTCAGGGCTTACAAACAAAAACTGGACACTGAATTATGCTCAATCGCTTCCTCGCTCTTTCACGCACCACCCATGGCATTCTGGATGTTGCCATGCCTGGCTTCACCGCCCTGCTCTGGCTGGGAGCTTTTCCCGCCTGGCAGGTTCTGCTGCTCTCGCTCCTGACCGCCTTCGCCGGGTACACCGCCATCTACGCCCTGAACGACCTGGCCGGGATCAAAACCGACCAGGAGAAATTTTCGGGGCCGGGCATCAACCAGGGCTACTCGGTCGAGGCCTCTCACATGCGCTACCCACTGGCGCAGAATTTGGTCAGCTTTCGGGGCGGATTGGCCTGGTTTGGCTTCTGGTACGCGCTGACGCTGGCCGGAGCCTACCTGCTCAACCCGGCCATCGTTTGGATCGTGATCGCTGCCGCTGCGCTGGAAGTCATCTACTGCCGCCTGCTCAAAATAACCTACTGGCGGACTCTGGTCAGTGGCTTGGTCAAATCCTGTGGGCCAGTGGCAGCGGTTTTCGTGGTCAACCCCAAGCCATCCCTGCCGCTGCTGCTGTTGATGCTGGCCTGGCTGATGCTCTGGGAAATCGGTGGGCAGAACATCCCCGCCGACTGGAACGATGTCGAGGAAGACAAGCGCGTCGGAGCCAAGACCATTCCGCTGACCTTGGGGCCGCAAAAAGCCGGGCAGCTGGTTGTCATTACCCTGACGCTGACCGTGCTGCTGAGCCTGTTCCTGTCGCTCATTTCACCGATTGCACTCGGCCTGCCCTATCTGGTGGTTACAGCCCTGGTGGGGCTGGTGCTGCTGATTTTGCCAGGCATCCAACTCTCCCACCTGCCTGAAAGCCGCCAGGCAGGCCGGCTCTTCGACCGCGCCAGCTACTATCCACTGGCGCAACTGGCGGTCATGACGGCGTTTGTGCTGCTGACATAAACAAAAAACTCCCCTTGCGGGGAGTTTTGATTTCTGGCAACTTTACTTGATCCCGGCTACTTTCAGGCCGTCCTGTAAAATCGCCTGGACCTTGTCGCCATGGCGGGTTTCGCAGTAGACGCGCATGATCGGTTCGGTGCCGCTGAAGCGGATTAACATCCAGCCGCCATCTTCCAGGCGGAATTGGAAGCCGTCGACCGTCACCAGATCGGTCACTTTCAGCCCGCCCAAAGTGGCCGGTTTGGCGTCCAGAATCATCTTCTCACGGGTGGCGCGGTCGCCAGAGAAGGGCGTATCAATCCGGTCGTAGAAATACTCGCCGCCGACCTTTTCAAAGAGCATCGTCAGCAGTTCGGTTGGTTTCTTGGCGGTGCGCACCATAAAATCGAGGATGTACAGGCCAGCCAAAATGCCGTCCCGCTCCGGCACGTTGCCGCGGAAGGCATACCCGCCGCTCTCTTCGCCGCCAATCAGGGCATTCGTCTCGGTCATCTTCGGGGCCACATATTTAAATCCGACTCCGGTCTCATGGACCGGCACGCCGTAAATCTCGCCCAGGCGGTTGAGCATATTGGTCGTCGAAAGCGTTTTGACAATGTCGCCGCGCTCGCCGCGAATTTCGAGCAGGTAATAAGCCAACAGGGCGTACACGCGCAGTTGGTTGATAAATTCGCCGTTCTCATCGCCAATCCCACAGCGGTCGGCGTCGCCGTCCAGGATCAGCAGGACATCGGCATGGTTGGCGACTGTCGCTTGCAGGCCTTTATCAATGTTCGGGCGGATCGGTTCGGGGCGTTTCATTTCGGGGAAGATCGGGTTGCGCTCAGCATGGATTTCGAGAACTTTTGTCTTACCGCCGCTCAGCAGTTTGGTAAAGTAGCCCGCCCCGTTGCCCCACATCGCATCGACCTGGACGGTCAGCCCGGCATCCCGGATGGGTTGCAGATCGATCAGTTTCTGGATGTGCTCAAAATAGGGCGTGTGGGCGTCGAAAACGGTAATCCTGCCTTCTGCAAGCGCGGTCTTGAGCGGGGATCGTTTAATGGCCTCGAGGCTGTCTGGAATCAGGGCTTCGATTCGGTTAAGACCTTCGGGGTCAATCGCGCCGCCGGTCTCATTGCGGACTTTGAAGCCGTTGTCGGCGGGCGGATTGTGGCTGGCGGTAATATTAATCGCGCCGCAAGATTTCGTATTGACGACGGCAAAGGCAATCACCGGGGTTGGGGTGGCGCTGTCGGTCAGGTAAACTTTGAAACCATTGCCAGCCAGTACTTCAGCGACGGCAGCAGCAAAATTCTCACTGGCAAAGCGTTTATCGTAGCCAACCACAATCCACTTGCCGGCGTTACCCTGTTCGAGCATGTAGGAAGCATAGCCCTGGGCGCAGCGCCGGACGTTGTCGAAGGTGTATTCTTCGGCGATTACGCCGCGCCAGCCATCGGTTCCAAATTTAATTTTGAATGTCATAAAAACCTCCTAAAAAGATAGTTGAGTATTTTTCGGGCCAGCCATTACGGGGTTGCAGGGGTGGGAACAAGCTCCGCTTCGCCCAACACCAGCAGGTTCCAGGCAATGTTCAGGTCGTCGACGGCAATTACCGGGAAGCCGGGCAGGTTTTCGAGGGCCAGGTCAAGCCTGAAGATGGCAGAATCGAGCGGGGCGCGTTCGGCTTCAGCGAAGTTGTCCCGTAAACCGGCCAACAAATCACGCGCAAGAAGAACATCCTGGCGGGCCTGGCCGAAATTACTTTGGGAAAGGTAAAGGCGCGCGCGGGAGAGCAATTCGATGGCGCGGGTCAATTCAATCTGACGGGAAAGTTCCGCGTTCAAGCCGGCCCGCTGCTGGTCGGCGGCCTGGTCGAGCGTGGATTGCATCTCTTCCAATTGGGCCAGGGCAGCCGTATGCCCGGCAACAGATTTTTCGATCTCGGCCACTTGCGCTTCAAATTTCAAATCGCGGCCTTGCAAATCGACAATTTCGGTTTTCAGGTTTGCGATCTCGGCCTGCAAGGCCAGCCGATCCTGGGCCTGTTGTTCAGCAACCTGGGCAATCCGGGCCGTATTCTGGTTAACCGGTACGACATACGTCGTGTGCAGATAGGGCAGGCCAAAGTACAAACCCGCCCCAATCCCTCCCAAAATAACGGCAATGATTAACAAGACAAAGAGAAATTTGAGAAAGCCTACAAAAGCGCGCCCCAGGCGCGCGCCAAAGCCGGGTTTGGGTCTGGAGGTTGGCGCAGGGGCTGGGCGCGGCGTTGCGACCGGCTCAGGCGGCGCTTCTGGGGCAGGAAGTGGGGCAAGCGCAGTTTCTTCAGGCATGAGATTGTCCATTTCATTGAAATCATTTTGCAAACGCTCAAGCAGTTTCTCTCCCAACCCGTTGACGCGCAGGCTATCTGCCAGGGTTTCAAATGGGCGGGCAGCGATGATCTGCTCTGCCAGGGCCGGGCCGATACCCGATATTTTTTGCAGCGATTCGGCATTAGCATGATTAAGAAATTCGAGAAAGTTTTTCATGGTACTTTCATTTTACAGCAAAAGAGGCCGGGCTGGGCAAAACCAGTAAACTATCCCGGCTGGATGCGCTGGCCGCGCCGCAGGAAAAGCAAAAAGCCAAAAAAGCGCAGCCCAGCGCTGACCAGCAAAGCCCCCTCCAAACCAATCGTATCGGCCAGAAAAGTACCCAAAAGCGGGGCCAGAACGGCAGAGAGATATTGCATGCTCTGGGCAAGCGAGACAAAAGTCGCGCTGTATGCGGGCGGGACAGTTTTCAGTAGTTCGTCGAAAAAGACCAGGTCGATCCCCGATTGAAAAAACCCGGCCAGGCCCGCAAAAGCAATCACCCACCAGATCTTGACCGAGGTGGCGGTCAGAATTGGGTAGAGAGTCAGGCCGAGGGTGGTCGCCAGGAGCACAAAACGCGCGCCGCGCTTGCGTGAAATCCGGGCCCACGAGAAGTAACCCACCATCAGCATTAACGTCAGGATCATGTTAATCGTCCCGATTTCAGCGTCGCTGGCCCCTACCCGCCGGACGTAATATAACGGGAAGAGCGGCGCACCCAGGGCAATCGCCGAAAGGTAGACAAAACGCTTCGAGACAAAAGAGACAAACGCCGGGTTGTTGCGCAGCAGTTCCCGATAATCGCGGAGAGTTGCCCCCAGAGATTGTCCCGCTTTGACGAGCTGCGGCGAAACCTGATCGGGCAGGACAATCCGGCTGGAAAAATAAAAGCTGACCAGGCCGCCGACCGAGAGGGCGATAAACAAAATCTGGTAATTGAGCGGGAAAAGCACCCGGTCGAGCATTTGGGTTGCCAGAAAAGTGACGATTGTGTTGGTCAGGCCGATGATGGCCCAACGCCGGCTGAGCAGGTTATAGCGTCCTTCGGGGCCGGCGACGGCATTCATGACGACGCTAAAAGCCACTGCCAGGGCAGTTTGGGGCAGGGTTGCCAAAGCCCAGACCGCCAAAATGGATTTGACGGCCAGCGATTCGGCTACAAAAATAGCGATCAGGCCGGTAAAGGCATAGCTCGAAAGCACCAGCAGGCGCGCCAGGCTGAACCAGGGCACGATATTGCGGCGGGTTTGCAGGAAACGCCCGACGACAATTGCCAGAATCAGCCCGGTCACGCCCGGCATGGACGAAAGCAGCCCAACCTGGAAGTTGCTGGCCCCCAGGCGCGCTAAAAAGACTGGCAGAAAGGGCGCTGCCGAAGAAGCCAGCCCGACGCCAATCGCATCCAGCTGGACATTGCGATAATTTTCTTGCTGAATTTCAAACGGGATGTTTTGGATTGGATCGGTCATGAGAATAGGGTCTGAGATTGGGAATATCCACGATTATAACCGCCAGTGACGTAAAACCCCGCAGGCTGGGATGTCGACAAAGATGCAAGCAGTCTGCGGGGTAAATTTTACGCTCGTCGTACCCCCAGAGCCTGAACTCACAATTTACGACCAGGGGCATTATATATTTTCACCAGTTTTAAACCCAATTCCCCAGGGCAAACGCATCTAATTTTTTTGTTGAAAATCATCAATTTTTGCCGGTATCGGCGCGGCTAAAGCCGCTACTCATGGCATGAAAGTCCTTCGGACTGGTACTTTTAGCCCCAAAGGGGCTTCCA
>JAVEWN010000148.1:0-5898 GCA_034004515.1 Anaerolineales bacterium
TCTCACTTACTGGTATCCGCCGGGCGGGACGCCCAACCCGCCCGGCAACCAGGAAACCTGCACCCTGAAAACTTAAACGCAAAAATCCCGCCTGTTGACGCAGGCGGGATTTCCACAAAGAGGCGGTTCTTTTTCACCAAACAGCCGCCTCCATTATACCAGATTCAGATATGGAGGATTTTTTATGCCAAACACACTATCCCGCCCGCCCTCGTTCGCTCTGCAGGCTCGCCGACAACCCTACCTGGAAATCGGGGACGATGAGCTTGACAACCAAAACCCCGGCCAATCAGGCTTCGGGCAACAATACGAAGCGGAGTACTACGGACCACATCGGGGCGCGCAAAGCCGCCCACAGCCCGCCTACCGCTTACAGGGGCACAACCAACAACGCCCCGCTCACGGTTATCGCCGCTACGCGGAAAGCTACGGAGCGCCCCGCCAGACTCATGGCTGGCGTACATGGCTTGCGCTGGCAGCCCTTGTGCCAGCTTTGGGCGCGGCCTTCACCCTCGATGCTCCTACGCCGATTATCAATTGGTTTATCGGCATTGCGGCAGTAATGCTGGCTGTCCTATTTGCGTGGCGAAAAGACCTGCTTAAGCCGAGAGACCGATAAATCCACTCCCCTGCCCTGCTCGTGTCAAAGGCAAGAGCCGTCCCCCCTATGGCAACCTACCTTCATTGACGGCAGGGCGGGGAAGTTACACGGTGAAACAATGAGTATCTTGCGAATTAACAAATCCCACCCGTGGCTGGTCATAGAAGACCCGTCAAAGGACTTTGTCGGCAGACAATTCCAGCCCATAGACCTGCAATTGAGCGCCGAAAACTTTACATGGCCGAACGGTATAAAGTTCAAGAACACAAAAACCGGCGAGATAAAAACATATCGAGACGGAGTGCTGCTCGACGAGGCGTATCAAAATGAATAAACAAGAGCTTGAATTTCTACGCAGCTTGGCCGCCAAGCCTCGATCTAATACCTGGGTTATACAGAACTTCGGCCTGGGCCGTGCGTATGACATGCTTCGACGTGGCTTAGTTGTCAACCCGCTTGGCGAAGATGAAAACCACACCAATCTCTGGCAACCGAGCAGGCAAGGCTACAGCTTCATGCAAAAAGGAGGTGCTGCGCTCAAATAAAACACCCGACCGGTGTCCGGCGCAGATTAAAAGGCGCGGACGCCCCCTCCGACAAGGAAATGGGCGTCCGCTACAAACAAACGGTGAAAGACCGAAGCCTTTTAACCGCGCCTCCATTTTACCAAACTATTTTATGGAGGCTAACATGAACACATCACTTGCTTTTACCCGCAACTCTGGCTTGTCCGCATCAAGGCAAGCCGTTCCCCCTGCCCTACAGCAACTCTCTGTAGGAGCGCTCCTTTCGATCCGGGCCGCCCGACCAGGCAGCTATTACCTGGGAGCGGAGCTTAGCCCAACCGGCCTGATGCCGATCTCGTTCTCCATAGCACGCAGTCCGATTGTCCTGGCGACCGCAGATTACGCTGGGCCGGACAACTACCTGGACTGTCTGGTAAAAACCGCCGCCATAACTGCCAGCCAGCTATACGGCAACCAGACGGCTGCTATGGCAGTAACTCCCCAGCCGGAATCCTGGGGGTTCACCATCGTACCTCGGGCCGTCCTTTGTCCCGAACAATTTCATCAACTTCTGCCGCAGCTTCTATCCGGCAAAAGCCGGGGTTTTTGTTTGATCATCCTTGAGGACATCCGCCCGGAATGGGGAATCGCTCCCCAAACCCTTCTCAGGCTGGCCGAAAACGGTTTTGGCCTACTCCTCACAGCATACCCGGAATACGCCGCTCCCCTGGCCCACAATATCCAGTCCGCTCGTGTCGTCATCGGCAACCTTACCCAGAAGCAGGAAGGCCCTGTACTGGGCACTATTCCTCCCCTGGGCGGCCAACTTTCCTGCGCTCAGTTCGCCGTTCGCCACAAGTCCCAATGGCTGACTTTCTCAACCGCAACCGCACTATAGGAGGTGACTTTATGGACGCTCGTTACGCAACCCCACTTGCCAACCCTTTCGCGCTACAGTCTGACGCCGATATCGAAGTCGAACAAGAACCCCTATTCGAGTCCGCAACTTCGCAAATCAGCGCATCCGACTGGATCAAAGACCAATCCCCTGCTCTGGCTTTTATAGCCGGAAATCTTCTGCTCGCGGCTGGCGAATATCGCGTTTATGACTTCGCCATGCAAAACACCGGTGAACCCTGGAAAGCCGGTTTTTCCGTGATGGCTACCTTCATTCCCTTTATGTTGTGGGAGGTTGCCGTTCAACACGCAAAAGCCTCCGGGATCATGCGCGGGATTGCATGGGCCGGGATTTCTATATCGCTTTTCCTCGGCGTACTCGTCGGCACCGCCGACTTTATGGTGGTCAACGGCCAAACCCCCAACGCCGAATCGCTGCTGGCCGCACTTGCTGTCAGTCTTTCGGTGCATGCGATCCTATTCCTGGCTTATTTCTATAGCCATCCTGATATCAAATCCCACCGCCTGACAGCGCAGGCCATAGCGAAACAACAGCTGGCCGAGAGCAATGCCGAAGTGGCTGAAAGTGTACTAAAAAGTGCCCGCACCCGCCTGGAGTTGGAACGTCGTATCGCTGAGGAATATGGCTACGAAAATCTTCGCCGGGCAATAGCAGAAATCGAGGGCCGTTCCTATCATGCCCCCAAAAAATCTTATTCTCCGCGATCCACTTCAGCCCAAACCGGCAGTCTGAATTTGCAGAGCGCCGCGCGCGGAAGCCAATTAGAGAACATCCAGCCCAATGAAAGCAGCCAGCCGCTCGCGCCTTTGTTTGGCAATAACGGCCACAAACCGGAAGGCCAGGAGCCGGATTTTCAATAAGCCAGGCCACTCTCCCGCCCCAGCAGGGACACCTGCATCTGGACGACGCAAAGCCACTCGTCGCAGAAGCAATCCAGGTGCAGGTGCCTGCCAAGCGCGGCGGTGGGAAACGGGAAACGGCGGCGGCGGAAGCCTATGCCCTGACCCTGGCCGCTCTGGGTGCGGTCAACCGGTGGGCTGGCGTGAAATGGAAGAATACCCAGGACGCTGAAGGAAATCCGTTGGCAATCGCGGTCATTCCCGGCGCAAGATTTGACGAGCACAAAGGCAAGACCACGCTCACTATTCACTAAAAAGGACACACAAACATGAAGCGAGTTTTCATCCTATCGGGCATGCTTGCCCTAACCCTTTTTTTGGCATCCTGCGAGACCCGTGTATTCGGGACAGAGATCGGCTTCAAGTCCCCGGCAAAGACAGCCGTCATAACTGTTGCGGCGGCAGGCGGATTGACACCCACCTCGCAAGGTCTCGCTCTCGCCCCGGCGGCATCAGCAACCGCGCCAACCGCGACCGGAGTTGTGTGCTTCGGCGAAAACATCGAAAGTGGCAATCTGCGTGTGCGCGAATGCCCCGGCCTGACTTGCTCTCAGGTCGGGCTGCTGGCGGCAGGCGCACAAGTTGCCACAACCGGCGAACGCAAAGATGGGAAAGACGGCTCGGCCTGGCTGCATCTGGCGGCCCCTGTCGAAGGCTGGGTAAACAGCCGTTACATCTGTCAGCCGGAGGTCGAATGACACTCATCCGGGATGCCTCCGCCAGCAATACAGAGACTGTCCATCGCGTAAGGGAAATTGGCAGACGATGTTACGTCGCCTACTGCGGCCAGGAGATTTCGATAGCCCATTCCCGCCCCGCCAACCGACCCGGCGCCCCTCGCTGCCCGGCCTGCCATCGCTACTACAAAACCAATCTGGGCCAGCCGCCCGCCCACCTGAGCATAATGCCAGAATAGAGGTAAAGAATGGAAAACAAGCATAAAACCGCCCTGCTAGTGATCATTGTTGCCCTGGGATTGATGTCATTCTCGGCGCTGACGTTCGATCTTACGTCCAGGCCTCCCGACCCAACACGAGATCAGGGCGCCCTCATCAATGCCTGGATGGATTCCATCCGGGCGGGAGACCACGAATCTCTCGCCGCCCTCGCCTGTTTCCCGGATGCAGCACTCAAAGTCCAGACGGAAAGCATCCGGGACATTCTGGACGCTTCGATTTCCACCCGCCTGATCTCGACCACCGAGTACCCTGAATCCGCCGCAACCAAAACGCAATCGTACATCATCCTCTCCCGCGAAGTAAGAGAAAAAAACGCCTATGAAATAGCCATCCTGGTCATTTCATCCGAGCGTCGATATTGCGTTTTAGGGTTTGCGCTGGATCGCGCCTTCTGGCCTCAACGACAACAGGCACAGGAGTAGCCCCATATGAAAATCATCACCATCACCAACCAAAAAGGCGGGGTCGGCAAAACCACCACCGCGATCAACCTGGCCGCTGCCCTGGCGCGTACAGGCAAGCGTATCCTGCTGGCGGACTTCGATCCCCAGGGCAGCGCGACAACTTTTCTCGGTATCCCGCTTGCGCCTGGCGCTTACATCCTGCTGGCCGCCTACATTCCCAACCTGGCAACCCTGCTCACAGGAGATCCCGGCCGGTATATCCTGGATCAGATTGTGCAGTCCCGCGAGAATTTCGACATCCTACCCGGCAATATGCAAACAGTGGTCGCCCAAAACTTCATGCTGCAGGGGGAACGGGACATCAGTTTGCTGCGCCGCGCAATTACAGATCAATTCCGTCACTACGATTTCGTCATCATTGACACTGCCCCATCCGTTGGAGGCATTCTGGAATTGGCAATGTGGGCAGCAGACAAGATAGTCGTGCCAGCCTCGTGCGAAACTGGCAGCATCGACGGCTTGATGCAAACCACTGCAACCCTGAAAGCCCTGACTGTAAAGGGCTGGCCGGGCCAACTGACCGGCATCCTGCCCACCTTTTTCGACGAGCGAACTACTGAGCGCCGCAAAACCCTGGCGAGCTACAACCGGGCATTCCCGGAAGCCTTCCTCTCCCCCATTCATGAATCCGCCGCCCTCCGCGAACTGCCAGCCAATCACGTCACAATCTTTGAGAAAGCTGAAGCTGAGGGCAGCAAGAAAACCGCAGCCCGTGCCGCCCAGGAGTTTGAAAACCTGGCGCGCGCCATCCTACGGAGGTAATCATGGCGAAGAAGAAACTGCAACACTACGGCGATGAACGCCTGGGCTTGACCCCCGGCCAGGATGCCCCCACAAGCATATTGGACATGCTGAACGTTGGCAGACCTGCGCCCAAGAGAGAGCGGGTTTGGGAAAGCAAAAACTCATCCACAACGTTCCGCATCCCTGCCCCACTCGCCGATACGGCAAAACATATTCGAGGACAAATCCTTGGTATTGCGGAGTTCGACGAGTCCGGCAATCCACGCAGTACCGCCACCACAGCAGACCAGGTTGCTGCAATTCTTCTCGATTGGGCAATCAAACAAGTCGAACAAAATCCTCGCATCATCCCGGCCAACACAAACCCTCACGGCAAAGGCAAAATGACCCTGCATATTGCAGCGTGGGATACCTGGGCGACTGCCCCTGCAATCCCGAAGCCGACTCGAAGAAAAAAAACACAAACTACGCGGCTTGTAATTTCATACCGCATTCCGCCTGAAACCGTAACAAGCATACGCAACATTGCAAAGAACAATAGCGTGCCTACCGGCGAGGTTTTCTTGCGGTTGCTCCAGATCGCTATGGACGGATATGTGGCTATGAAATTTCGTTTCACCGATCAGCCAGAAGTTGTAATCAAGACATCCGGCTGGAAGGCAACCGAATGATCACGAACGGGTTCCTCGGAAAATCAAACTTTTTCCAGAGTAAAAAAATCATGGTAAGCGTCACCGCTTACCACCCGCTTACCACCTTATTACCAGCCGCTTACCTATCCGCTTACCATGCCGCTTACCACGACC
>JAVEWN010000149.1:0-5875 GCA_034004515.1 Anaerolineales bacterium
TGTGCTCTTCCGATCTTAGAGCGCGGCCCTGGCGGCGCTCTATCACAACCGCTCATGACTGAGCGCCAGGCAACCCCCGGAATCATCCCGGTTTCGGAGCCGGCCCTGGAAGCGCTGTACCGGGTCATCATCCACAATGACGATCTGACCCCGATGGATTTTGTGGTCTACATTCTGCAAAGTATTTTCATGATTGGCGCGCCCGCTGCGGTCGATATCATGTTCGAGGCTCACCAGAACGGGATGGCTTACGTCCAAACTCTGCCCAAGCCGGAAGCCCAGGCCCGGATCGGTAGAGCTCACTTCGCCGCCGGGCTGGAGGGCTACCCGCTCCACTTTTCGATGGAAACCGAATAGGGAATCAAAAACTCCGCAATCACAAGGCGGAGTTTTTGATTCCCTACTCTTCGTCAAAAGATAAAGTTTGGAGGGCCGGGTTGAGCGCAATTAACATGAGGGTCGTGATCAAAACTGCGGAGGTAATGCACCAGATGCAAACCGCCCGGATCACAAAAGGTTCAAGATAGGTCAGGTAGGTTGAGAAAATGCTGCCGAAAAAGGCCATCCCAAACAGGGCCAGCGGGGCAAACTTGGAAATAATTCCCCATTTTTGACGGCCCGCCCACCAGGCCGCCAGGATGGCGAGATAGCCTGCTGCGCCCAGCACGCCTACCGGCAGGATTCCGAACAAGCGCGCATACGAACTGGATTGGACGGCGTTACAGTCGCCTACCGGGCCGCAGAACGCTTGTGAGAGGGTCAGCTCGACGTAGGACAGATAACCGGCTACCAGCAGTCCCAAGAAGGCCAGCGTTGGCACAAGCCAGGCGGCTTTGTCTGCCTGGGCGGCAGGCGCAATGCCCCTGAACATGACGATTAACAGCCGGATGGCGGCGTACAGCAGGGCCAGAATCATCCCCAGCAGGACCACGACTGCCAGGATAAAGCCGTTGTCGCGCATGGACGAGGCCGGGGCGTTTGGGAAGTCCATCGGCGCGGGAGCAGGCGGCGGGCCGTCTGATTGGGGGGCGGTTTTCAGCAGGGGCCGCAGTTCGGGTCGCTCGGACAGGTCAACGCCTCCGGCTGCGAGATGAGTCTCGATTAATTGCGGAAATTGCAGGCGGATTTGGTCGTAGCCAATTAAAGGTTGGTCGCCGATGATCAAAAACGGGACGCCGACCTCCTGTTTTTCAAGGTTGTAGCTTTCGCCGAGGGCGTAGAGCGCGTCGACCTCTTCGAGGCTGTAAATTTGGATCAGTTGCAGGTCTAGCTGCTCGCCGTATTTTTCGCGCAGGGGCGGCAGGGTGATGCTGATGGTTTCCTGGCAGTGTTTGCAGCCAGACATCCAAAACATGATGGCGTGGGCAACCGGCGCTTGGACAGTTTGAGCCTGAGCCGGGGATGTAAAAAAGGTCAGCAGGAGCAGGGTTAACAGGATTTTTCTGGTCATAGGGCCGCCTTGTTGTTGGGCATTTTCTCAATTTTCTTTACGAGTCTACCAGAAAAAAACATCCCTGCCGGAAGCAGGGATGTTGAGGCGGGTGGATTTATTTACAGTCCGGCAGCTTTGCGGAGGGCTTCGGCGCGGTCGGTGTTTTCCCAGGGGAATTGGACATCGTCGCGGCCAAAATGACCGTAAGCGGCGGTCTGACGGTAGATGGGGCGCAGCAAGTCCAGATCGCGGATGATGGCGCCCGGGCGCAGGTCAAAGTGTTCGCTGACGAGGGCGGCAATTTGCTCATCGCCAATTTTTCCGGTGCCGAAGGTTTCAACGTTGACTGAAAGCGGGTGGGCAACCCCGATTGCATAAGCCACCTGAATTTCGCAGCGGTCGGCCAGGCCAGCGGCGACCACGTTTTTGGCGGCCCAGCGCGCGGCGTAGGCAGCTGAGCGGTCCACCTTTGTCGGGTCTTTGCCCGAGAAAGCGCCGCCGCCATGCCGGCCCATGCCGCCGTAGGTATCGACGATGATTTTGCGTCCGGTCAGGCCGGCGTCGCCCATGGGGCCGCCGATCACAAAACGCCCGGTGGGATTGATGTAAATTTTCAGGTTTTCGTCGACCATCTCTGCCGGCAGGGCCGGGTAGATCAAATGCTCGCTCAACTGCTCGGCAATTTCGGCGTGTGAGATTTCGGGCGCGTGCTGGGTCGAGATCAAAACCGTGTCGATCCGTTTGGGCTTGCCGTAGGAATATTCAACTGTCACCTGGCTTTTGCCATCTGGGCGCAGCCAGGGCAGCGTGCCGTCTTTGCGCAGTTCGCTCAGGCGGCGGCTGAGTTTATGGGCCTGGTAGATCGGCATCGGCATCAGGGTCGGGGTTTCATTGCAGGCGTAGCCAAACATCATGCCCTGATCACCCGCGCCGATTTTGTCCAGGTCAAGTTGATCGCCGCCTTTGGCTTCAAGCGAGCGGCTGACCCCCATGTCGATATCAGCGCTCTGGCTGGCAATTGCTGCCATTACGGCGCAGGTGTTGCCATCGAAGCCCTTTTCGCTGCTATCGTAGCCAATTTCTTTGACAACTTTGCGCACCAAATCGTCGAAATTGACAAAAGCATTGGTCGTAATTTCGCCGAGGATCATCACGAAACCGGTCTTGGTGGCGGTCTCACAGGCCACGCGCGAGTTGGGGTCCTGGGCCAGGCAGGCGTCCAGAACTGCGTCTGAAACCTGGTCGCAGAGCTTATCTGGGTGGCCTTCCGTCACCGATTCGGATGTGAACAGCACTTTGGGGGAATTCATAAACGTATTGCTCATTTTTTTCTCCTTTAAAAGAAAAAGCCCCTTCCGGTTTTAATTGAAAGGGCAATTCGCACAAAGGCTCGGCTGCCCTCTCATCTACCAGAATTTCTCTGTCGGAATTGGCACCGATTTTAGCAAGGGGCAAAACCCACCTGCTAACCGGTTGTCGAGGCATCGTCGGGCCGGTCCCTCCGCCTCTCTGGATAAGAGTGCCGTATTGGGGCTATTGAATTGTGACGTGATATTACCACAGGATTTGTGCTGCGTCAAAAGTTTGAGGGGATTATTTTTGAGCAGAATCTGCGCTTTGGGAATTGCGTTTGAATCAGGGCTTCAAATTTTGTATACTGAAGTTAGAGCAAACATGCCCACAAGAGGAGGTCTTATGTTTAAAAACATCTTGCTTGCCGTCGATGGGTCCGAACATGCAATTCGGGCCGCCCATATCGTCGCTGAACTGGCAGTTTGTCACAAAGCCTCGCTCAGGTTAGTAGCGGCCTACGACCCGGTCCCGCCTTATTTGGGCGAACCAAACTTTCAGATCATTTTAGAAGCTCAGTTTCACGAAGCGGAACGCAACGTAGCAAAAACGATGAAATTGCTGGGAGACCTCTCTCAGGAAGCCAGCAGTGAAATCCTGCAAGGTCCGCCCGCTGAAGCCATTTTGGAAGTTGCCAAAAATCACAATTGCGATTTGATTGTGATGGGTTCACGCGGCCTGGGACAGTTTGCCGGTTTACTGCTTGGAAGCCAGAGCCAGAAAGTGGTCCAGCACGCTGAGTGCCCGGTCTTAATCGTCAAATAACGCGGCCTGGCTGCGAGCCAGATTTTCTGCCCGTAAAAACTCTTCGGGCGTGTTGAGATTGATGAAGGCCAGCCCATGCGGGTCGTGATGCCTCAGTTCAGCTGGCCCCAGGTAGTGAACCCTGACCTGCGGAAACCATGCAAGCACTTTCCACTGGCCGGCCTGGAGGGCAGCTTCGATAACGGGCAGGCAGACCGCGCGGCGGTAGACGGCGTGCAGCGGCTCATCGCCTTCGTCTGTGCGCGGGATGACCACATCGACAGATTCAGATTCGAGCAGCTCGCTCTGGATGCGGATCAAGTTTGGGCTGGCGAAGGGCATGTCACAGGCGACGACGGCCACCCGCGGCTGGCTTGCCGCTTCGAGAGCGGTATACAACCCGCCCAGCGCGCCGCGTTCTGGAATTTTATCCACAAAAAGCGGCAGACCCAGGAAGGCATATTCAGCCGGGCGGTTGGTGGTGATCAGAATTTCGGTCGCAATCGGAGTTAGGCGCTTCACCAGTCGCTGGATGAGCGCTTCGCCGAGAAAAAGTTGCAGGGCTTTGTCGCTCCCCATCCGCGAGGATTGTCCGCCTGCCTGGATGACCACACTTAACATGGCGCGATTATACCCTCCGCCCCGCCTGGCGCTGGCTTGAAACCAGGCTCGAAAAACCGGCAAAGCCAGAATTTAAGGGAAAGATGATGAAAGATATTGCCGCGTTTCTGGATGGGATGACCCGCCCGGCCCAACTGGTTGAGGCGCTCGAGGACGGCGTTGTGCGCTGCCTGGCTTGCGGCCATCGCTGCGTCATCAAGCCAGGCAAGCGCGGGGTTTGCCAGGTGCGCTTTAACGACGGCGAATCTCTGCGCGCGCCCTGGGGCTATCTGGCCGCTTTGCAGGCTGACCCAATTGAGAAAAAACCATTTTCGCATTTTCTGCCTGGCGCGATCGCGCTTACTTTTGGGATGCTTGGCTGTGATTTTAAGTGCGGCTATTGCCAAAACTGGCTGACGTCACAAGCCTTGCGCAATCCGGCCTCAGATCTGGCGGTTAACCTTGTCCGCCAGATAACGCCCGCTGAAATTGTTCAAACAGCGCGGCGTGTCGGGGCGCAGGTGTTGGTTTCATCCTATAACGAGCCGCTGATTACCGCTGAATGGGCAGTCGCCGTGTTTCGGAAAGCCAAAGAATCTGGCCTGAAATGCGCGTTTGTCTCGAATGGCAACGCCACGCCTCAGGCGCTGGCTTATCTGCGGCCCTATTTGGATGGCTACAAGGTGGATTTGAAATCGATGCGCCAGGAGACTTACCGTCAGCTGGGCGGGGCGCTTAAGCATGTCTTGGAAACGATTGAGCAAGCTCACGCTTTGGGCCTGTGGGTGGAAGTGGTGACGCTGGTTGTGCCGGGATTGAATGACAGCAACGAAGAACTTTGGCAGGCCGCCCGTTTTCTGGCCGCTGTTTCCCCGGATATTCCCTGGCATGTGAGCGCATTTCACCCCGATTACAAGATGAGTGACCGCGATTTCACCTCGTCTGAGAGCCTGGTGCGGGCTGCCGAGATCGGACGGGAGGCTGGGCTGCACTATGTCTACGCCGGCAACCTGCCGGGACGGGTGGGAGAATATGAAGATACCTTCTGCGCTGGTTGCGGGCGGGCGCTCATTCGGCGCAGACATTATGAACTGCGTCAATATCATCTGGACAGCGCAGGCCGCTGCCCGGCCTGTGGATTGGCTTTGCCCGGTATTTGGCTGGATGAGCCGCCCGCGCTAAAAATGGATTAAAGCTGGCTGTCGCAGTGAATTTGATTTGCTGTATAATTTAAAAGTTCGTTTTTACTTCATCCAGAATAGACTCGGGAAAACGAACGCCAACGCGCCGGGTTTATTCAAACTCTCACCGCTCTCTTACAAAGGAGGAGAATCGTGAAACGTAAATTTTTAGTTTTGTTTTCGCTGCTCGTGGCCGTCAGCATGGCCCTGGCGGCCTGCGCCAGCCCTGAGCCTGGGGCTTCGGTTGAAGTTGAGCAAGAAACCGGGCCTTTTGTCGCCAAGAAAATCGCCGCCCCAGATTGTGACTCGACCGGCATCATCAAATCGGTTGAAGCCACAGACCAGCACACTGTCGTCTTTACGCTCTGCCAATCTGACCCGGCTTTCCTGGTAAAGATTGCCTTCAGCCCCTTCGCTATTTACCCTGAAGAATGGGTCGAACGCACGGTTGGCGAAGGCTCTCGCTCCAGCGAAGGCCTTGAAAAACCGATTGGGACCGGCCCCTACATGGTTTCTGAATGGAAACGCGGCGAGAGCGTCAACTTTACCGCTTTCGATAGTTATTGGG
>JAVEWN010000036.1:0-27985 GCA_034004515.1 Anaerolineales bacterium
CCCGCGGTTTCTGGCGGGGGGAGTTTTTGATTCTTTTGAGAACTCGTTAGGGCAGCACTGCGCCCGCTTCTTGATTGCGGTAATAGGTGTCCGTTTCGAGCTGGCTGGGATCATTGGCGGCCTGGGCGGCTTTCATCTGCGCCTGACGGGCCAGGTTGGTCGATTCGGCCAGAATTTTTAGGGCATATTCCGGGTTGTGGAAGCCCATCGAGTTTTCAGCCGAGACAAAGTCCCAGTAGAACTGCGCCTGACGGTGCAATTCGCGCGCTTCTATCAGGAGGGCCGGGTCGCTGGCCGGGTTGGCGGTGGCAGCTTTGATGGCGTTGATCGCATCCACAATCGCGTCTTCGGCGGCGAGCTTGGTATTGTAGACCTGTTCCTGAATCAGGCTGACGCGGGCGGTGACAGACTCAACATCGTTGTGACACTGTCCGCAGGCCCGTTCGGGTTGCAGCAGGGGGCTGCGGATGTTGTGGTCGCTGTATTTGGCGGCCCCGTCGCGGACGTAGGGCATGTGGCAGTCGGCGCAAGCGGCCCCAGCGTTGAAGTGGGTCGAACCGGCAGTAAACATTTCAAAGTCCGGGTGTTGGGCTTTCAGGACCGGGGTCAACGTTTCAGGGTATTCCCAGTCTTTGAAGCCGACTTCGGTGTAATACTGATACATTTCTTCCACTTTTGTGCCGTTTTGCCAGGGGAAGGTCAGGTATTTTCCATCGCCTTTGAAGTAATACTCAACGTGGCAGTTGGCGCAGACGACGCTCCGCATTTCCTGGCGGCTAAAGGTCTGCCAGTCTTTGCCCTGGGCGGCCAGCCCCGCTTCGAGGGCCGGGTTGGTGACGATCAGGCGCATCGTCTCGGCTTCGTGGCAGTTTGCGCAGCCGATGCCGTTGTTGATGTGCTGCCCCAATTCTGAGAACATCATCTTGTCATAGGCTTCCATGCCCATTGTGTCCCACAGGCCGGGGTTATCAGACGATTTGCACGAGTAACAAGTGCCGGGGGTTGTTTCATTGACCCGTTTAATTTCGCGCACATCCTGGACGGCCCATTCGTGGCCGCGATCGTCGTTGTATTCCAGGCTAAAGCTGTAACCGGTAAACAGGATGACCTGACGCGGGTCTTTTTCAAGGTGCGAGAATTTGCTTGACCCGCCGTAGGTGGTATCGGTGGCGTTATTTTTGGTTTTCAGTAAGGATGAATATTGGTTGGCGAAGTTGCGGCCCCAAAGCTCGGAATTAGGCTCCATCGGGGCAACATCATAAATGGTCTGGATGGCGCGTGATTCGACCGGACGGTTCTGCATGAAAATGAGAGTCCCGACCAGGGCTGCCGCCAGCAGCACGATCACGCCAACCAGGGAAATCAGGGCATATTTGTTCATCGACATTCTCCTAAAATTTTATTTCGAGGGATAGAGGACAGAGTCTTGCAAGGGAGACAGGCTGGCACCGCGCGGGCCGTGGGCTACAGTGCGGTGACATTCCCAGCAATTGCGGTCATTTGCCATGGGCCCCATCACAACGGCCTCGACAGTTTGTTCGTGGCAGCGGACACAATTGCCCTGGATGACTTCTTTTGTATCTTCTTTGGCCCGAATGGCATCTGGAATTTGGCCGGTACTGAACATGTAGACATCGTGCATCCCGGTTTTTCCCTTGACGAGCCAGTAGTTGATCGGGTTGTCGTGCGGCAGGTGACAATCGACACATTTCGCATCCCGTCCGTGGGGGGCATGAATCCAGTTTTCGTAAGCCGAATCCATGACATGGCAGTTGGCGCAGGTTTCAGGGCTGTGGCCCATCATTGTCAGTGCGCCGCTGGTGTAAACAAACGTTCCGAGGCTCATAACTGCCGCAACTGCGGCGATAACTAGTAAGAATCTTTGCATTGCTCACCTGAATCTTCGCTGAAATTAATCTCGCTCTAATATACAACAAGTCCGCGTCTCTTATTGTGACGCAAGTCACAATAAGAGCTATTCCGCAGATGCGTTTGCCCGCAAATTTATTGGGCGCGGATCGCCTGCCAAACTCGTTCTGGCGTGACCGGGTTGATGTCCACATCCACGCCCAGGGCATCGCGCACGGCATTTCCGACGGCCGGGGCGACCCCGTCCATCGGGATTTCCGCAACCGCCTTGACGCCAAACGGGTGGGTTGGCTCGAAGGTTTCAATGAAAATCACTTCCAACTGGGGCATCTCGTTTGCCAGGAAGATGTGATAGTCCCGGAAATCCTTTTCGCGGGCCTGGCCTTGCGAATCGTAACGCATTTCCTCGCAGACGGCGTAGCCCAGGGCCTGGGTCATGCCGCCCTCGATTTGGCCGGAGGCCGTTTGCGGGTTGATAATCATGCCGGCATCGACCGCCATCACCAGTTTATCAACCGTCACGGCCCCGGTTTCGCTGTCGACCGTTATTTCGGCGAATTGGGCGGCGAAGGGCGGCGGCGAGGAGGGCGAGACGTGGCTGGCGACG
Source organism: Anaerolineales bacterium (assembly GCA_034004515.1). GTDB lineage: Bacteria > Chloroflexota > Anaerolineae > Anaerolineales > Villigracilaceae > UBA8950. Next base: position 2,477 of record JAVEWN010000036.1, read on the forward strand.
CCCATGATTTGCTCCTGGTCGCTGCGGTGGAGCGACTCGAGCGCGATTTCGCTCAACGGGATCGAACGGCCATCCGGAGCGTGCGCGGCCCGCTCAAATAATCGGATACTCGCAGGTTCGATATCCGCACCCAGCATGGCGACTGCGCGCTTTTTGATTTTTTCTGCCACAATCTCCGCTGCCTTGACGGCTGCCGCGCCGGAAATATAAGTGGTGGACGAGGCGTAAGCGCCCTTGTCGAACGGGGTGAAATCGGTGTCGGACGAGTAGGTAATCATGTCTTCGAGCGGTACGCCCAACACCTCGGCCGCCATTTGGGCCAGGACGGTATCCGAGCCGGTTCCGAGGTCGGTCGCGCCGACTAGCAGGTTGAACGAACCATCGTCATTCATCTTAATCGAGGCCCCGCCCATGTCGAGATACGGAATGGCCGTGCCTTGCATGACGAGCGCGGCCCCGATGCCTTTGCGTTGGTGGGGCGGGAGGCCCTCCCGCTGCCAGACGCTGTTGCCAAACTTATCGTCCCAGCCAATTGCGGCTCTGCCCTGCGCCACGCATTGCTCCAGCCCGACCGTGTGGATGATTTCTGGGCGCGGTTCGCGGCCTTCGTTCCAGGCGGTGCTGAAGGGATGGTATTCTCCCGGTTTGACGGCGTTTTTCAGGCGGAACTCGAGCGGATCAAAGCCCATTTTTCTGGCAATTTTTTCGAGGTGGCGGTCGAGCGGCCAGTAGCCCTGCGGGACCCCGTAGCCGCGGAAGGCCCCGGCTGGTGGCGTATTCGTGTAAACAATATCTGCATAAAAGCGGATGTTCGGGCTTTTGCGATATTCGCCATCGCCGACGTAGAGCGCCATCGCTTTGTGGCCGGTGTTGCCGGTCACGGTCAGGGCATGGGCCCCGTTTGCGCCGGTATCGCTCAAGGCGTACATCTCGTTGGCCGTGATCGTGCCATCGCGCTTGACGCCGGTTTTCATGCGCACAATCATCGGGTGGCGTGAGCGCGCGGCGATAAATTCTTCCTCGCGCGAATATTCATACAAAACCGGGCGTTTGGTGGCAATCGTCAGGTGGGCGGCCACGTCTTCCATCAGCACTTCCTGTTTGCCGCCAAACCCGCCGCCGATGCGCGGCTTGATGACGCGGATGCGCTTGACGGGCAGCCCCAGGACGGGGGCCAGCATCCGGCGGACGTGGAAGGGAACCTGGGTGCTGGTGCGGATCACCAGGCGGTCGTCTTCGTCCCAGTAGGTGACGCAGACATGCGGTTCGATGTGCGCCTGCTGGACTTTTGGCACTTGGTACTCGGCCTCGAAAATCTCGTCGGCTTCGGCAAAACCTTTTTCGACATCGCCAATATCAATTCGAATTTCGGCGGCCAGGTTCTTTTTCGCGTCAGAATCGGCGAAGTCGACGTATTCCGGCTCGTCGTGAATTTGGATTGCGCCGGCCTGCATCGATTGGCGCATGTCCAAAATGGCCGGCAGGATTTCATATTCGACCTCGATCAGGCTGAGGGCTTTTTGCGCGATTTCGGGCGTTTCCGCGGCGACAAAGGCCACCCGGTCGCCCACGAAGCGAACTTTGTGGTCGAGCGAGAAGCAGTCCAGCGGCCCGGGAATTGGGTCAGACTGTCCGGCGGTCGAGTAGACCACCCGCGGAATGTCGTGCCAGGTCAGCACAGCGGCCACACCCGGCAGGGCGCGCGCTTTCGAAACGTCGATTTTCTTGATGCGGGCATGGGCATGAGGCGAGTGCAGCACTTTGGCGTGCAGCAGGGCGCGCGGTTCGATGTCGGCGGTAAAGGCCGGTTTGCCCTGCGCCAGTTTGACGGCGTCCACTTTGATTTCAGGTTTGCCAACCGTCTGCCATTGGCTGGCTTGCGGCGCAACCACGATCTTGGGCAAGGTTTGGGTGGCGAGTAATTGATCGTTGGTAATTTGGGGATCTGTGAAGTCGGCTGGCGGGTTCTGCGATTGGGATTGCTCGCTTGCGAAGCGCCAATCCTCATTTACCATTCCCAAATTACCATTTACGACCTTCATTACCGCCTGGACCGGCTTAAGGTAGCCGGTACAACGGCACAGGACTCCCGCCAGGGCTTCGCGCACTTCGGCCTCAGTCGGGTTGGGGTTTTCATCCAGCAGGGCTTTGGCGGCCAAAATTTGGGCCGGGGTGCAGTAGCCGCATTGGACGGCGCCGCTCTCGATGAAGGCCTTTTGGAGCGGGTGCAGCCCCTCCGTTTTGCGCCAGCCCTGTTCGGGGTGTTCGCCGAGCGCCTCCAGGGTGGCGATTTTGTGTTCCTCGGCCTGGGCGGCCAGGATCAGGGTGGCGTTGACCGGTTTTCCATCCAGCAAAATTGTATCTGCGCCGGAAAGGCCTTGTTCATCGCCAAATTTGACGGAGTGAAAGCCCAACCCGCGCAGGGCAGCCAGCAATGTTTCAGCGGGGGCGCAGGTAACTTTGTGATCCAATCCATTGATGTGAAGCGTCAGGTTCATGAGAACTCCTTGCTGAATTGATTAATTTTTGTAAACGATCAGGCGGCCCGCTGGGGTTTGTTCGATCCTGAGGCTGGGCAACGCGCTTTGGGCCGGGCCGTGGGTGACTTCTCCGCTTGAATTGTAGCATGAGCCGTGGCAAGGGCAGACAAAACCATCGGGCTGGGCTTCCACAGCGCAGCCGAGGTGGGTGCAGATCATCTCGATTGCATGAAATTTGCCTTGTTCATGGACGATTAAGGCCGGGATGGCGGCAACGACTGTCCGCGAGTTGGGCGGGAACTCGCTCGCAGGGCCAATTTCGTAGCTTGGGGGCGGCCCTGGCTGCGGGCTGAAGCTCAAAAAACGGAGCAGGCCGGCCAGCCCGAGCAGCCCGCTTAACCCTAAAAGGCCACGGCTTGCGAGACAGAGAAAATCACGGCGGGAGAGGGATGACATTTTTTCTTATCCGATCAGTTTCAGGAACTCAACCTAATTTTAGCCCAACTTTTGCAAATTGTTTACGTTCCAAACCCGTTTTATTGCCTAAAATAGGAGAGCTTTGTCACAAATATTTTATGACGATGATCGTGAAAAAGTTAAGGACGAAGTGACCTGTGCCTCAGTCAATCTATCTCTCTCAGAAAAGGTGTAGCGATGGCGGCCAATACTCCCCCTTCCGACCGCAATTTGGTTATTTATGAAGTCTATCTCCGTAATCACGGGCCGAATGGCACTTTTGCCGATATTGAAGCAGACCTGGAGCGTATCCACTCGCTGGGGGTGGACGTGGTCTGGTTTATGCCTATTCACCCAATTGGCAGGTTGAACAAAAAAGGCGGCTTGGGCTGCCCCTATTCGATTCAGGATTACCGCGCAATCAACCCTGAGTACGGCTCGCGCGAGGATTTTGCGCGTTTTATCGAAAAGGCGCACGGCCTGGGTCTTAAAGTGATGATCGACGTGGTCTACAACCACACTGCCCACGATTCCGTTTTGGTGGCCGAACACCCGGACTATTTTCACCAGGACGCGCACGGCCGGCCCGTGACGACCGTCCCGGAATGGTCGGATGTGATCGACCTGCGCCACCCGAACCCGGGCCTGAGCGAGTACCTGATCGAGACGCTCAGCGGCTGGGCCAAATTTGGCGTGGACGGTTTTCGCTGTGATGTGGCCTCGCTTTTGCCGCAGGAATTCTGGCTTCAGGCTCGGGCCGCGGTCGAGCAGGTCAAGCCGGGAGTAATCTGGCTGGCAGAATCGGTTCACGCCTCTTTCATCACCCATCGCCGCGAAAACGGCCTTTCGGCTCTCTCGGACGGCGAACTCTACGCTGCCTTCGACCTGACCTATGATTACGACATCTGGCCGATTTTCCAGCAGGCGGTGCGCGGGGTCGTGCCTGTCAAACGTTATCTCGAAGCTCTGCGCTTTCAGGATGCGATCTACCCCCGGAATTTTGTCAAAATGCGCTGTGTCGAAAATCACGATCAGGTCCGCATCCTAAAACTGGCTGCGACCCGCAGCCAGGCCCTGGCCTGGACCGCCTTTGAAGCCTTCAATCGGGGGGCTTTCCTGATCTACGCCGGTCAGGAATCAGCGGCCACCCATACGCCTTCGCTTTTCGATATCGACAAAATCGATTGGGGAAATTACGAATTACAGAGCTTTCTAACACGCCTGGCCGGGCTAAAAAAACATCCCGCCCTGGAAGGCAACCTCCATTTCCTGGCTGCCGAACCAGCCATCCAGGCGGCCTGGGTTGGGATGGGCAAGGGGCTTTACGGCGTTTTCAACGCCAGCGGACAGTATGGCCGGGTGGAAGTTCAGTTGCCAGATGGCGACTATCTCGATCTGCTGACCGATATGCGCCTGTCGGTGCGCGGCGGGTCGCTCGAGTTGCCGATCGATGCCGCCATCCTCGAAATTGAGCACCCACGCGGCTACCAGCCGATGTCGTTTGAGTTGATGGATTATCATCTGCCAGCCGAGTGAGTTTCGCTCCCCGAACAAAACAGCTGCGGCAAGGCGGGCGGGAACATTTTTAGAAGAAAGCTCCAAAACGGGACATTCCAAAACGTTTTGGAGCTTTTTCAATCCGCCTCCATCCATCTTTCTTCGTGTTATAGCTTGAGATACTTTTTAACAGGAGAAGTTCATGCGAAAACGAGTTGTCATTACCGGGCTGGGATGTATCAGCCCGCTCGGAAACAGCCCCAACGAAGCCTGGCAGGCCCTGCTGGCCGGGGAAAGCGGGGCCGGGCCGATCACCCATTTCGACGCCAGCCGGCACAAGACCCAATTTGCCTGCGAAGTTAAAAATTTTGACCCGGCCGCCCTCTTCGGCGGACGTGAAGCGCGCCGCATGGATCGCTTTACCCAGTTTGCCCTGGCGGCCTCGCAACAGGCCCTGGCTCATTCCGGGCTAAAGGTCAGCGATGCCAACCGGGACCGGATTGGGGTGGTGGTTGGCTCGGGCATTGGCGGAATCGGGACTTTGGCCGAGCAGGTCCGGCTGATGCAAGAAAAAGGCCCTGATCGCGTCAGCCCTTTTCTCGTCCCGATGATGATTTCAGACACCGCCGCCGGGATGACCGCCATCCAACTCGGCTTGCGCGGCCCGAATATGGCCGTCGTGACGGCCTGCGCCAGCGGCAATAACGCCCTGGGCGAAGCGGCTGAGATGATCCGGCGCGGCGCAGCCGACGTGATGCTGGCCGGTGGCGCAGAAGCGGCCATCACCCCGATCACGGTCGCCGGGATGAACGTCATGGGCGCGCTCTCGACCCGCAACGAAGACCCGCCGAGCGCCTCGCGGCCCTTTGACAAAACCCGCGATGGATTCGTGATGGGTGAAGGCAGCGTGATGCTGGTGATCGAATCGCTGGAACAGGCCCGCGCCCGCGGGGCCCAGATTCTGGCCGAAATTAGTGGATATGGCACCACGGATGACGCCTATCATATTTCCGCCCCGGCAGAGAACGGCGCTGGCGCGGCGAAATGTATTCAAATCGCCCTGGCCGATGCCGGGCTGGAGCCAGGCCAGATCGGTTATATCAACGCCCACGGCACCTCGACCTTGCTTAACGATAAATCGGAAACTGCCGCCATCAAAACCGTTTTTGGGGAACAGGCCCGCAAAGTGCCCATTTCCTCGACCAAATCCATGACCGGCCACATGATCGGCGCTGCCGGCGCGATGGAAGCCATGATCTGCAGCCTGGTCTTTCAGCACAATATCCTGCCAGCGACCATCAACTATGCCCATCCTGACCCCGATTGCGACCTGGACTATATCCCCAACCAGGCCCGCCCGGCTGCGCCGCGCCATGCCATGTCCAACTCTTTTGGTTTTGGCGGCCACAACGCCACCCTGATTTTCAGCCGGTTTGACGAGTAGTAAAACTGGAGTTCTTATGCCTTACGCACACATCACCGGATGGGGCCTGGCGCTTCCGTCCAAGGTCCTGACCAACGACGAGATTGCTAAAATGGTCGAAACCAGCGACGAGTGGATCCGCGAACGCACCGGCATCCGCGAACGCCGGATTGCCGACGAGCGCCAGTCCTCGGCCAGCCTGGGCGCTGAAGCCGCCATCGCCGCCCTGCGGTTGGCCGATTTACTGCCCAGCGACATCGACCTGATTATTTGCTCCACTTCGACCCCCGAACACATCTTCCCCGCCACCGCCTGCATCATTCAAGACAAGATCGGCGCGACCAAAGCCGGGGCCTTCGATCTTTCGGCGGCTTGTACGGGTTTTATTTACGGTCTAAATATGGGCGCACAGGCCATCCGCGCTGGCGCGAATAAAAACGTGCTTGTGATTGGCACCGAAACCCTCTCGCGCTTCATCGATTGGACGGATCGCAACACCTGCATCCTGTTTGGAGATGGGGCCGGGGCGTTTGTCTTGCAGGCCAGTGAACAGCCAGGCGGCGCGCAAGGGGCCGTCATGCACTCCGACGGTTCCGGCAGCGGCCTGCTTTCCATCCCCGCCGGTGGTTCGCGCACCCCGGCCAGTGAACTGACCCTGCGCACCGGAATGCACTTCATCCACATGGACGGCAAGGAAGTCTTCCGCTTTGCGACGCGCGTCATGGCCGGAGCCACGCAGGAAGCGCTCCAGAAATCAGGTTGGAAGCTCGAAGATTTATCCATCATCATCCCGCACCAGGCCAACCAGCGCATCATCGAAGCCGCCGCGCGCAGCCTGAAAATGCCGATGGACAAGTTTATGGTCAACCTCGACCGCTACGGCAACACCTCCACTGCCTCGATCCCGATTGCGACGGTCGAAGCCGTCCAGCAGGGTAAACTGAGACCCGGCGATAAAGTCGTTTTCGTCGGTTTTGGCGCAGGCTTAACCTGGGGCGCTCTGGCCGTCGAGTGGACTGGCCCCAAACAGGCCACCCGCCGCCTCGTCAAACCCGAATGGTTCCCCTGGCTGGCCCCGCTTCGCTCCATGCTGCGCCGCTTTGGGCGTGTCATCGAAGGCATTCTCTTTGGCCGCAAATCTTGATGCAGAATGCGCGCCGCGAGTATAATGAAGTCATCTACAACTCAAAGGAGTAAAAAATGCGCGTATTAGGACTTGGTGTCCCTGAACTTTTGATTATTCTGGTGATTATCATCATCTTGTTTGGCCCCGGGCGTTTTGGAAAAATTCTCGGCGAACTTGGCTCCGGCTTGAAATCCTTCCGCGATGGCCTGAACGAGAAAAAAGAAGAACCGGATACTGACGAGAACGGCAATATCGAACCCAAGTAAAACCTGTAGGACAAGACTCGTCTTGTCCTATTTTATTTAAGGAATATCCATGCATTATCTCGACCCAACCCCCTCCAACACCCCCGGCGTTTTACTCCTGCATGGTTTGGGCGCAAACGGAACCTCCTGGGCCTTGCAGCTGGACGCCCTTCAACAAGCCGGATTCCGCCCGATAGCCCCGGACCTGCCCGGCTTCGGCGACTCGCCCTACGACGGGAGCGGTTGGAACTTCAAGCGGATGGCCGCCCTTTTAGCGGAACTCGTCAGCGGGCTGGACGCCGCTCCCGTGCATCTGGTCGGCCTCTCGATGGGCGGCGTTATCGCCCAGCAATTTGCCCTCGACTATCCCCAGCACGTCCGCAAACTGGTTTTGGTCAGCACCTTCAGCTTTTTGCGCCCCACCAGCCTGGCCCAGTGGCTTTATTTCATCCAGCGCGTTCTGATTGTCCACAGCCTGGGCCTTGAACAGCAGGCCAATCTCGTCTCAAAGCGCGTCTTCCCCGGCCCCGGGCAGGAAGAACTGCGCCGCATGGCCGAAGCCCAGATTGCCTCTGCCGACCCGCGCGCCTATCGGGCCGCCATGCGCTGCCTGGGCCTGTTCGACTCGCGCAAACGGCTTGCCACAATCAAAACCCCGACCCTGGTCGTCAGCGGCGCAGACGATTCGACCGTCCCGCTCCTGCATCAGAAGCGGCTGGTCGAGCTGATTTCCGGCGCGCGCCAGGTCATCCTCCCGCAGGCCGGCCACGCCCCGCCCATCGACCAGGCTGAAGCCTTCAACCGCCATTTGTTGGGCTTTTTGCAAGAGTCCTGAGCTTGTCGAAGGGTCGCAGGGCATTCAAAAGCCACGTAAGCCACTTTTACAAAACTCTATTTTAAAACCGGCAGCCCTTCTTCCTTCAACGCATCCTCGATCCGCTCATAGTGATTCGAAATAAGACCCATCTGCCCGGCCTGGGCCAGCGTGAAAAAACCGAAAGCGGTCGTCTCATTGCTCAGGCCGGGCTCGCCCTCCAGCACCTCGACCTCGAAACTCAAGGCCACGATATGGGCCTTGTTGCCGTCCGGGTAAATTATCAGGCGGTTCGGGTCGCTGTAGACGCCTAAAAAGCGCGTGACCCGTCCGCGCAGGCCGGTTTCCTCCCACAACTCGCGCAAAACGGCCTCCTCCACGCTCTCGCCCGACTCCACCCCTCCGCCTGGCAGGCACCACATCCCGTTGTCGGCCCGTTGGGTCAGAAAGACTTGTTCGCGGGCCTCGTCAAATAAAATGGCTGAGCAGCCCAGGCGCAGCTCGCCCTGCCTGCCCAACCGTTCACCGTACAAAATTTGAGTTTTCATGCTTCAATTCTAACTGACAAAAGTTCCGTTCCGCAACTCAACCAGGGCCTGCCGAATTTCCTCCTGGGTGGTCATCACAAACGGCCCGTAAGGCGCTATCGGCTCTCCAAAAGGTGCACCCGCAATCAACATAAAACGGAGGGATTGATCTTCAGCCGCTCTGACCTTGAGCGTATCGCCATCCTCGAATTTGACCATCCGAACAGCGGAAACGGGCTGCCCTTGGCCGGGTTCGCCGTTTAAGAAAACGCCTTCCCCCTCGAAAACATAGGCCAGCACAGTCTGCCCGCGCGGAATATCGATCTCGAACAGGCGGCCCGCTTCAAGCCGCACCTCCATGTAAATCGGTTGGGCTGCAATTTCTGTGGCCGGGCCGCCCACCCCCGCATATTCCCCCGCGACGATCCGCAGCGTTAGGCCGTCTTTTTCCACGCTCGGAATGTTCCCCGGGCCAAATTCCTGGTAGCGCGGCGGAGACATTTTCAGGGCCGCAGGCAGGTTGACCCACAACTGAAACCCATAAATGACTCCGCCTGGCCCGCGCTGCGGCATTTCCTCGTGCAAAATGCCGCGTCCGCTCGTCATCCACTGGACTGCGCCCGCCCCAATTTCACCCTGGTTGCCCAAACTGTCGCGGTGGCGGACCTGGCCCTCCAGCATGTAGGTCACAGTCTCGATCCCGCGGTGAGGATGAGTCGGAAAGCCGCGAATCGGCCCCTCGAGCGGATCGTTAAAGGCAAAATGATCGAAGAGCAGGAAAGGGTCGAACAGGTTCGATACTTTCGGCGAAAAAGACCGCTGCAATAAAACCCCCGCGCCCTCGATAACGGATTGGGGTTCAATAATTTGCTCCACTTTGCGAAGTTCTTTCATTTTCTACCTTCCTGTTTCGTGATCCCGGCCCGAATGGCCTGGGTTGGGTTGCTGGCGCTCTTGAAAGTTGTCCCGGCTAAGTAAATTAGACAAAAAGTATCCATATTATACAGCCCAGCCCGCTGGAAGCAAGCCAACCTGGCCGGCTGTTGATAACTCTCTTACGGAAGCGCTGAACGGCCGAGCGCGGGCCAGCCAACCTGGCACATTTTTTCTCTACCGGACAAATGTCATTCCCGTAAAACCATCGGGACGATGTGCGAGCCGGTGTTTGGCGAAGCACGAGTACCCGGAGTGGTAATCTCCTATTTAGCACATTTTCTTGCCGAAAGGGGATTGCCACGCCGACGAAAAAACATCGTCTGCTCGCAAGGACACCGTTTAACGAAATTTGTCCGGTAGAGAACACATTTTTAGCAAGTTTCAGGCCTGCAAGCAGGTTTTTGAGCCTGGTTTGGTCGAAAAACACTCCGACGCCGAACGTTCGACCTAAAATGCAAAAGCCAGCAAGCAAAAATGCTCGCTGGCTTTATTTTTTTGTTGCCCAGAAAGTGTTACAGTGAAATTTCGGCCTCAATCATGCCGGTTTCTGAGTTGGCTTGCATCGAAGAGAAGCCCAGATCACGGCAGATTTTCTGCATGGCTTCGTTTTCCGGTGAAATGATCGCGATCACGCGCTTGATCTTCTCTGCTCTGGCGACATCCAGCAGGCGGCTCAGCAGTTCCTTGCCAAGGCCCTGGCCCTGGAATTTGTCGTTGACCAGCATCGTGAAGCGGGCTTCTTCATTTTCGCCGCGGAACTTGCTCAGGCGCGCAATCCCGAAGATGCCTTTTTCGCCCGCTTCTTCATCCCCTTCGACCACCAGCGCAATTTCGCGGTCGTAATCGTTGTGGGTCATGCGCGCCAGGCGTTCGTGGGTGACGCGCTCGCTCAAAACCATCGGCGAAAGATAGCGCAGGTAAACGCTGCGGTCGGAGAGCGCTTCATGGAATTTGCGCATCATCGGTTCATCTTCAGCCCGAATCGGGCGGATGCTGACTTCGCGGCCATCTTTCATCGTCCAGCTGCCGACATACTTGTTCGGGTACGGGCGGATTGCCAGTTTGGGCAGTTGGTCTTCGGTCAGTTTCAAATCGTGCAGCAGCACGCGCGCATCCAGGGCCAGCAGGCCTTCAGGGGAAGCGATCAACGGGTTGATATCCAGTTCGGCGATCCAGGGCTGCTCAACAACCAATTGGCTGAAGCGAACCATCAGTTTTTCGAGTTTGGCCAGGTCGACCGGTTTGCGTCCGCGCACGCCTTTCAGGGCATGGAAAATTTTGGTGCGTTCGATCATGCGGCGGGCGAGGGTCGTGTTTAACGGAGGCAGGCTCAGGGCGCGGTCTTTGAACACTTCGACCAGTTGACCGCCCATCCCAAACAACAGCACCGGCCCAAATTGCGAATCGATGCTCGAACCGACAATCAGTTCGTAGCCTTCCATCTTGACCATCGGCTGGATGGTGACACCCAGGAAGTCTTTGGCCGAAACCAGGCGCGTTACCGATTCTCTGATCTCTTCGTAGGCCGTTTTAGCTGCCGCTTCGTCTTTGATGTTGAGTTTGACACCGCCGACATCGGTTTTGTGGGTAATCGTCTCAGAGTGGATTTTGATCACGACTGGGAAGCCCAACGCTTTCGATTTGGCAGCGCATTCTTCGGGGCTGGTCGCAATCAGCATCGGCGTAACCGGGATGCCGTACGCCCCGAGCAGTTCCTTCGATTCGACCTCGGTCAGCAGAGTCCGGCCTGATTTGCGGGCCGTTTCGATGATTTCATGCGCTTTTTGGCGGTCTGGGCCCTGGCCTTCGGCATCTTCCGGCACGCTTGGGGTTTCGTAGAGGGTCTTCAGGGCGTAGGTCGATTGCCACATATAGGTAAAGGCGCGCGCGGCTTCATCGGGATAGGCAAAGGTCGGAATGCCGGCCTTGTTCAGGATGGCTTCGCCCGCCGCGATTTCCTGTCCGCCAGACCAGGAAGCCAGGATCGGCTTGTCGTAGCTCTTGGCATAGGCTTTAAGAGCCTCGGCGGTGGCGGTCGGGTCGGTCATGGCTTGCGGGGTCAGGATGACCAGCAGCCCATCGCTGTTTGGATCTTGGGCAGCGACTTCAAGCGATTTGGCGTAGCGTTCTGGGCTGGCATCGCCGATGATGTCGATCGGGTTGTTGTGGCTCCAGGCGCTGGGCAGAAACTCGCTCAGTTTGTCCATCGTCTCCTGCGAGACTTCGGCCAGTTCGCCGCCGGTTGTCAGCAGGGTATCGGTGGCGAGCACGCCCGGGCCGCCGGCATTCGTCAAAATGGTCAGGCGCGGGCCTTTCGGGCGCGGTTGGCGTCCGAGCACTTCGGCCATCGAGAAGATTTCGCTGATGTTGTTGACGCGCAGCACGCCGGCCCGCCGGAAGGCGACATCCAGCACTTCATCTGAACCGGTGAGAGACCCGGTGTGGCTGGCGGCAGCCCGGGCGGCGCCTTCGGTGCGGCCCGGTTTGATGACGATGATCGGCTTGGTCAGGGCCACTTCGCGCGCGGCAGAAAGAAAGGAGCGCGCATTGCCGATGCTTTCCATGTAAATGACAATGCTCTCGGTGTGCGGGTCGTCGCCCAGGTAATAGATCAGGTCGCCCCAATCGACATCCAGCATCGAACCGACCGAAACGAAATGCGAGAAACCGACATTTTCCTTAAAAGACCAGTCCAGCACGGCGGTGCAGAGCGCACCCGATTGGCTGATGAAGGCCACATTGCCCTTGCGGGCCATGCCAGCTGCGAAGGTCGCATTCAGGCCGCTAACCGGGCTCATCACACCCAGGCAGTTCGGGCCAACGACCCGAATCTTATATTTGCGCGCATTTTCGAGCAGTTGGCGCTCCAGTTCAACGCCTTCGGGGCCGATTTCCTTGAAGCCAGCCGAGATAACGATGACGCCCTTGACGCCCATCTCACCGCATTCCTCGATCAGGCCGGGGATGACGCTGGAGGGGGTCACAATGACGGCCAGGTCCACCGTATCTGGCACATCTTTGATGCTGGGGTAAGCCTTGATGCCCAGCAGGCTTGAGCGCTTGGGGTTGATCGGGAAAACCGCGCCACCGAAGGGGCTGCTGATCAAATTCCACAAGATCGTGCGGCCAACGCTGCCTTCTTTTTCGGTCGCGCCGATCACAGCCACATTTTTAGGGGCAAAAATGGCTTCGAGCGCGCCCTGTGTGTATTGGTAGACATCGTGGGCGGGGTCAAACAGGTCTTTCGAGCGGTTCAGGAGAGGAGTGGTCATAAATTTTTTCCTTTTTTATAACTGGCTATGCCAGGAGATATGCAGGGGAAAAGCCCGCCCTATTATACGGCTTTCGCGCGCCAAAGCTGGCGGTATCTGTCATGACTTTCGGGTTAGGAACGTCTATATTTTTTGCTTACGGGTACAATTAGCCCGATCCACTTATCAAGTATACAGAATGGAAGTTACCATGCAGATACGCCCCACCAAAGGACTGACCTTTGAAGATGTCTTGCTCATCCCGCGCCGCTCACCGATCAAATCGCGGCGTGATGTCAGCACCCGCACCCGCCTGACCGACCGCATCTGGCTGAACATCCCGGTTGTTAGCGCCAACATGGACACGGTTACTGAAGCGCGCATGGCAATCGCGATGGCTAAAAATGGCGGCATCGGCATTTTGCACCGTTTTATGAGCATCGAACAGCAGGCAGCCCAGGTGCGGCGCGTCAAACGCGCCCAGGGATTCATCGTCGAATCGCCCTATTCGATTCCCCTTTCGGCCTCGCTCGAAGAAGCCCGGCGCGAGATGGAACGCCACGGCGTGGGCGGATTGGTGGTGCTGGACGACCAATCCGGCCAACTGGCAGGCCTCGTGACCCGGCGGGATATGTTCCTGGCCCCCGAAAGCCTGGCTGCCGTTAAAGAAGCCATGACCCCGCTCGAACGTCTCGTGACCGCCCCGCCCGGCGTCACCCTCGACGAAGCCCGCCAGACTCTTTACCGGCATCGCATCGAAAAACTGCCGGTGATGGACGAAGATGGCCGTCTGCTAGGCCTGATTACCGCCCAGGATGTTGTCCAGCCGCGCGAAAACCCTTCCGCGAGCCTGGATGCCAAAGGCCGCCTGATGGTTGGCGCGGCGATTGGGATCGCCTCCAACGAAATGGAACGGGCCGCGGCCCTGCTCGAAGCCGGGGCCGACGCGCTTGTGCTCGATATTGCTCACGGCCACGCCGATCACTGCATAAAAATGGTACGCGAAATCCGGGCCCAGTTCCCCGAAGCGCAGATTATTGCCGGCAACGTCGCTTCGCGTGATGGGGCCCGCGAACTGGCCCAGGCCGGGGCCAGCGCCATTAAAGTGGGAATCGGCCCCGGCTCGATTTGCACGACCCGCATCGTGACCGGCTTCGGCGTCCCCCAATTAACCGCGATCATCGATTCGGTCGAAGGCGTGCGCGCCTCCGGGATCGATATCCCGGTCATCGCCGACGGCGGCATCCAAAAAGCGGGCGACCTGGTCAAGGCCCTCGCGGCTGGCGCAGAGACGGTCATGGTCGGCAGCCTGTTTGCCGGGACGGAGGAAGCGCCCGGCTCACCCGTCATCCGCGATGGGCAAAAGGTCAAGGTCGTGCGCGGGATGGCCTCCCTGGGCGCAACGATGGGCCGCCGGGCCGCCGAGCGCGGCCACGATGAGAGCGCCGAAGACGCCGAAGATTGGGACAAGGTTGTGCCGGAGGGGGTCGAGGCAGTGGTGCCTTATCGCGGGCTGGTTTCTGAAGTGCTGACCCAGCTGGTGGGCGGGCTGCGTTCGGGCCTCAGTTACGGCGGGGCGCATAACATCACGGAATTACAGGAAAATGCCGAGTTTATCGAAATCAGCCCGGCTGGCTTGAGAGAATCCGGTTCGCACGATGTCAGGAAGATTTAACGCGCCAGGAGGAAGGCTTGTAAAAGTATTACGCCAAAGTTTGGGTGGTCTGGTCGCCGCGCAAAGAGTAGACCTTTAAACACAAAGTACACAAAGGAAAACGATGCGGATTAAAAAAACTGCATTTTTCCCGTGTAATCGCGACCCAAATCTTTTAAACGGCGTGTATTTGGGTACTGCGCGGGCAATGCCTTAACCCACGGCTTCGCAAAGCGCATGCTGGCGCGGCTTGAGGCAGGCCTCAGCTGAGTTTTAAAACCTGTGCGCTCTTGACGGCTGTGCCCGTTTAGAAGATTTTTCCCCAGAAACGGCCAAGGCCGCGCCAGAGCCAGTTTGATATTCATGGTAAAATTTTTAGTGTGGGCTTCCTATCTTTGGTGGATGACGTTTATCGCCGGCACTTTCCTGCCGGTGATATTGTTATTTTGGCTGCTGTGGCGCGGTTATCGCGAGGCGCGGCTGGTGATTGTGTTTATCAGCCTGTCAGCCTTCTGGCTGGCAGCCTGGATTCTTAGCTACACTGCCTGGAGCGCAGCCGTTGGCATCTGGATGGGCCTGGGCTTTTGCCTGGCTCTGATTTTGCTGGCCCGCCAAATCAAAGCCGCCCGCATAAACCGCGCTGAAATTGTCCGTCTGAAAAGCCTGACCGAAACCCGTTCAGACCAGGTAGCCGCCTTAAGCCATGAAATCCGCACTCCTTTGGCGATGATCAAAGGTGCCGCGGATTTGTTGCTGGAGGGCAACCCAGGCCCGTTGACTGAACAGCAGTTGGTTTTTGTCAACACCATCAGCCAAAACGGCGAACACATGATCTCACTGGCTGAAGATTTGTTGGTCCAGGCGCGCATTCAGGCCGGGTTGTTTAAACTTCATCTTGAACTGGTGGATATAAAGGCCGTCGTGCGCAAAGCGGTTGATCAGGCCCGTTTTTTGACCCAGGAACGCCATCAGCACTTTGTTGTGGATTATCCACAAGTGGCAGAGCGCACCTATGTAGATGCCCACCTCATCTTGCAAGCCCTCAATAATTTGCTGCTTAACGCCAGCCGTCACACTTCTTATCACGGCCATATTTATGTTTCCCTGGCGGACAATGATGCCGGCCTGGTCATTTCTGTGACAGATGATGGGGCTGGCATGTCGCCCGAAGAACGCCAAAATCTTTTTAAGCGTTTCCGCAGCGGTCATCCCCTCGGTGATGGGACCGGCCTGGGTTTGGTCATTACAAAACAGATCGTTGAATTGCATGGCGGGCAGATCATGGTGGATACCACCCTCGGCCGCGGCACAACGGTCTTGTTTATCTTGCCACGCTGGAGGACAAACCATGAATAAACCGCGCGTTCTGATCGTGGATGATGAACCGCAAATGGTGGGGATTGTGGCGTACGCCTTTGAAACCCAGGGTTTTGAGGTGTTAACCGCTTACGATGGCGAGCAGGCCCTCCAAAAAATTAACAGTGAACAACTGGATTTGGTGCTGTTGGATGTGATGCTGCCGCGCATCGATGGTTTTGAGATTTGTCGGATCGTGCGCCAAAATACGACCCTGCCGGTCATTTTGCTGACCGCCCGCAAGGAAGAGGAAGATGTCATTCACGGCCTGGAATTGGGCGCAGACGATTACATGACCAAGCCGTTCAACCCGCGCGAGCTGGCCCTGCGCGCCCAGGCTTTGCTCCGCCGCAGCGGTTGGGGAGAGACGCGCTCCATCGTTTCAAATGGCCCCCTTAAAATTGATTTTAATACCCATCAGGCGCTGCTCAACGGACAGGCCCTGCACCTGACCCATAATGAGTTCGAGCTGCTTTCTTGTCTGCTGCGCCATACCGGGCGGGTGCTATCCTGGCAGTCGCTGCTTAAAACCGCCTGGGGCCTGGAGATTTGGGACGGGGGCAAGGAAATGGTCAAAACCGCCATCTACCGTCTGCGCCAGAAAATCGAAGACGAACCCGATCATCCAACCCATATTTTGACTGTGCGGGGTGCCGGCTACACTATGCCGCACCGCGAAAACCCATAACTGTTACCAAAGCGTGACCTTTTGTTACCCTCGTGTGACCTATCGCGGCCCGGAATCTGTCATCCTTATCCTGTCAGATCAACTCTCAACTTATGTATGGAGGAAAACATGATTCGTCGCATTTGGCTTCTGGTTACATGCTTCACGCTCGTTGCTGTTCTGGCAGCCTGCGCTGCCCCCGTCCCCCCCACCGCTGCCCCAAACACCGAAGGTCAACCTGCTGAGGCCGCAACTCAGGCTCCAGCGGCAGACCCGGGCCGGCTGACCGTCCTCTGCACGCCTCAGGAAGACTGGTGTGTGGCGCTCACCCAGGCTTTCCAGGCAGAAACAGGGATTCAGACCAATTACGTTCGCCTCTCCAGCGGCGAGTCGGTAGCCCGTCTGCGGGCAGGCAAAGACAATCCCGAATTTGATGTCTGGTTTGGCGGCCCGATGGATGGCTACGAAGTCGCCAAAACCGAGGGCCTGATCGAACCGTATGTCTCGCCCAACGCGGCAGCCGTCAAGGACACGCTCAAGGACAAGGATGGCTACTGGACTGGGGTCTACGTCGGCGCCTTCGGTTTTTGCTCGAACAAAGAGGTCTTAAGCTCCCTTGGTCTGGATGTTCCGGACTCCTGGGATGACCTGTTGGACCCCAAGCTCAAAGGTCAGATTGCCATGGCTCACCCGGCCACCTCCGGGACGGCCTTTACCGCGCTCTGGACGATTGCCACCCTGCAAGGCGGCGATATCGACAAAGCCTTTGAATATTACAAAAAATTGAACAACAATATCTTGCAGTACACCAAGACCGGTTCGGCCCCTGGCCCGATGGCGGGCCGTGGTGAAATCGCGATTGCCCTGATCTTCTCGCATGACTGCGTCAAGTTCCAGAAAGAAGGCATGACCTCCCTCGTGACCAGTTTCCCGGCTGAAGGCACGGGCTACGAAATCGGCGGCGTTGGGATTGTCAAAGGCACCCAAAATCTGGAAGCCTCCAAAAAATGGATTGATTGGGTTCTGACCGGCAAGGTGCAGGAAATCGCTGCCACGGTCAACTCCTTCCAACTCCCCACTGTTCCCGATGCCGCTGTTCCGCCCGAAGCGGTCAAACTGGATACCCTCAATTTGGTGGATTATGACTTCATCGCTTCGGCGGCGGCCAAGAAGGGCATTACTGAACGCTTTGACGCCGAGATTGCTCCGGCCCCCAAAGAGTAAGTTCTCGTCCTGATCTCAACCTTTTCATGGGGAGGCTGTCACACCCGTGGCAGCCTCCCCATCTGCTAAATGGAAGGATGGTCAGAAATGGTTTCTGGTTCGATCAATCGCAGGCTCAATGAGTTTCGGCGGATTGGTGCTGATTGGACCCTGGTAAGCGGGTTACTGTTGGTGGTCGTTTTCCTGGGTGTCGGCATTGTTTATCCGCTTTTCAAAATGTTGGGGGTTTCCTTCACGGCTGAAGCCCTGAGTTACTATGTGCGCTATTTTTCATCTCCGGTTTATCTCGGAATTCTTTGGAACACTGTTAAACTGGGACTGACGGTTGGCCTGCTGGGGACTGTCCTGGGATTTTTGTTTGCCTATGTTCAGGTGCGGGTCGATGTCCCTTTTAAGCGATTTATGCACCTGATGGCCCTCATGCCGATTATCAGTCCGCCTTTTGCGGTGGCAACCTCTGCGATTGTGCTCTTCGGACGGGGCGGCCTGATTACCTACAAGCTCTTAGGTTTTCGCTACAACATCTACGGTTTTACCGGCCTGACGGCCGTTCTCACCCTCTCGCTCTTCACGGTTGCCTACATGAACTTGCAAGGCATGCTGCGCGCTTTGGATCCATCCCTGGATGAAGCCGCCACGAACCTGGGAGCCTCCAAGTGGGATGTCTTCCGCACCGTGACCATCCCGATGTTAATTCCCGGCATTGCCAGTTCCTTTCTTTTGCTGTTTGTCGAGGCAATTGCGGATTTGGCTAACCCGCTCGTTCTGGGAGGCGATTTCACAGTTTTGGCCTCGCGCGTCTATATTGCCATCTCGGGAGAGTATGATATTTTTGCCGGTTCTGTCCTTTCGGTGATTTTACTCGTGCCCTCCCTGACCGTTTTTATTGTCCAACGCTATTGGGTCAGTCGAAAATCGGTCATTTCGGTTACTGGAAAACCCTCTGGCAAACCCACCCTGATTACCAACCCCTTTATCCGCTGGGGATTGTTTGGCTTGGCGATGTTCTTCTCTTTGCTGATCCTGCTCATCTACGGCACGGTCTTGGTGGGCGCTTTCACCGAGTTGTTTGGCATCAATTACGCCCTGACCCTGCGCCATTTCCAATTCGTCTTGTTTGGGCTGGGTTCACAGGCCATGCTCGATACGTCGAAGATGTCGCTGATTGCCACCCCGATTGCGGGCGTATTGGGTATGCTGATTGCCTGGTTGGTGGTTCGTAAAAACTTCAGCGGACGAGGTTTGATCGATTTCATTTCCATGCTGGGGATCGCGCTGCCCGGCACGGTTTTGGGAATCGGCTACTTGCTGGCCTTCAATCGCCCGTTGAAAATCGATAACACCATCTTGCTGCCTGCCCTGGCGGGAGGCAACGCCATTGCCGGCGGAACGATCGCTTTAATCCTGGCGTATGTCGTGCGGAGTGTCCCGGCGGGGGTGCGGGCGGGAGTGGCCTCGCTCCAACAAATTGACCCTTCGATTGAAGAGGCTTCGATCAGCCTGGGCGCGGATAGCGCCACCACTTTTCGGAAAATTACCCTGCCTCTCATTCGGCCTGCTTTTCTGACCGGCCTGGTCTATAGTTTTGCCCGTTCGATGACCTCTCTTTCCGCTGTGATTTTCCTTTCAACCCCCTATGCCAAGATCATGACCGCCCAGATTCTGAACGAGGTCGATGCCGGCCGTTTTGGCAACGCCTTTGCGTATTGCGATATTTTGATCTTGCTGGTTTTGCTCGTAATCGGTTTCTTATACCTGGTGGTTGGCACAACGACCGGCGTTGAACGTGATTTCGGCGTATCGCTCTAATTAGGAGATAGTGATAATGAAGACCAACACAACTTCCTTGGGTAATTTATCCTTGCACTCGATTAGCAAAGTCTTTGAGCAGGGATCCAACAAAGTGCGCGCTGTCGATAATGTTTCTCTGGATATTCAGGGCGGCGAGTTTATCACCTTCTTGGGGCCCTCAGGCTGTGGAAAAACAACCACCCTGCGCCTGATTGCCGGTTTTGAACTTCCCAGCAGCGGAAACTTGATTCTCGATGACAAAGATATTGCTGATTCGCCTCCCAACCAGCGTCCAATGGCGATGGTTTTCCAGAGCTACGCCCTCTTTCCGCATTTGAACGTTTTTGAAAACGTGGCCTATGGCCTCCATCTCAAGAAAATGTCTGGCGACGAAATCCGTGAAGCCGTCGAAATGGTTCTGCACATGATGAACCTGACCGGCCTCGGCAAACGCAGCCCCAGCCAGCTTTCCGGCGGACAGCAGCAGCGTGTGGCTCTGGCGCGGGCCATGGTCATGAAGCCCAAAGTGCTTCTGTTCGATGAACCGCTCTCCAACCTGGATGCCAAACTGCGCATTCAGATGCGGGTCGAGATTCGCCGTTTGCAGCAGCGTTTAGGCATCACCAGCATCTACGTTACCCACGATCAGGTCGAGGCGATGAGCCTTTCAGACCGGATTGTGGTGATGAACAAGGGCCGGATCGAACAAGTCGGCACACCGGTTGAAATCTTCCTGCGCCCCGCATCGCTCTTTGTAGCTGATTTTATCGGACGGGCTAATTTTATAGAAGTGACCGTTTTGGAACGCAAAGAAGATGTTTGCCGGGTGAAGGCCTTCGCAGACGATTATTGGGTGCCATGCAGCCCGCTGGTGCAAATGGGGAAGCAGGCTTACCTGATGATTCGGCCAGAGATGATGAACCTCCAGCCTGAAGCCAACAGCAGCGCCCAGATTCGGACAACCATCTATCTCGGTTCATCGGTGGAATATGAAGTCGATTACAATGGTGACAATTTAATGGTGGTCGATACCCATCCCCATTTTGAAACGATTTTGGAGGAAGGCAGCCCGGTTGCGGTTAGCTTTGACCCGATTGCAAGCTATGTTCTACCCTACGAGGAGCGCCAGATTCCTGCATGATCCCCGATTTTGAGATTTTTGTGCGTTTGATTGTAGCCGCCTTTTTAGGCGCTTTGATTGGCCTGGATCGTGAGCGCCAAAACCAACCTGCCGGGTTGCGCACTCATATTATCCTGGTGACAGGCGCGGCCCTGGCCATGACGCTTTCGATTAACTTGGCGATTCAGTTCAAGACGATTGCCACCAACGGCGACCCTTCACGTTTGGCGGCCCAGGTCCTTTCGGGAATCGGCTTTTTAGGAGCTGGAGCCATCCTGCGCTATGGGAATACCATCAAGGGTCTGACGACTGCCACCTCTTTGTGGACGATGGCTACCGTCGGCCTGGCGGTGGGGGCCGGTTATCTCTGGGTTGCAATTGGAACCACCGTGTTTCTATTGACGGCCCTGACGGTATTAAATAAGTTCGAAAAAAACAACCTGGCCATCAATGTGGTGCGCCATATTTGGCTTTCGTGCGATTTTCGCCCGGACATTGAGCCAAAATTAAATGCGATTCTGTCTGAGCGCACGAAGAGCTATTCGATTTCGCGTTTGGAACGCAATTTGCGCAAAAATCGTTTGCGGATCACGATCATGATTAGACTCAAAAAAACGGAAAATCTGACGCCCTTGGTGGAGCAGTTGGCTCTCATCAAAGGGGTCGATGGCATCCGGGTGGAATAGGGGCCTGTTTTGGCCCAGCCTGCGCCCGCTTCAGACCCTCAACAAATCTTCTATCACTCTTCCTGAGCGGATGGCCCGCATGATTCTGCGGGCCGCAGTCGAAGGACATTCCCCTGCAAATCACCCTGCGATTATCCTGAAAAACGCTCCGCTCCCTTCGACTACGCCAGGGCGAGAAATCTTCTGTGACATTTTATGGTTTTCTCAAAGTCGCTTGACTGTTGGGTACAAATAGGGCATGTCATTGCTTCACCCGGCGTTCTTCAGCCGGGTGAAGCAATCTCCTATCCTGTCAGGGGATTGCCACGCCGCGAAAAAACTGCGGCTCGCAATGGCATTTCCGACTTTGAGAACGCCATATGTGATATTCTCAAAGTACTTGACTTTAGAGTTCATTTTTACGAGTCTGGAGAAGCAGGAAAGCTGTTGTTTAAAAGGCGCTTAAAAAAACCAAATCTGGACGCGGATTTCGCGGATTAAACGGATTTACGCGGATTTTTTAAGAAAAATCCGTGAGATTCTGCGTAACCCGTGCAATCCGTGTACGAAAAAGATTTGATTCAAATTAAACTCTAAACTCAAGAAAGTAGTTACGACTATTTTAAGGATCGTTGACAGTCTGCGTAATACCCAAATACCCAGCCAATCGGCTGGGTATTTTTTTTGTTTTGCCAGAAATATCTCCCTGCGGGAACTTGCAACGCTAATCCGTGGGGGACTGCTCCCGTTTTGGAGGGGTCTTAGCCCTGTAAATATAATCGATACTCCGGGGGAACCTGGATGCCCCCTTCCCAAACAACATTCCGAAAATCGTCTGGAGAAGTATTACCTTCAGTGTTAATTAATAAAACATGCGACTCTGGCCCCAACTCAAGCTGCTGACGCAGCTCGCGGGCGCTCTCCAGTTGCGAGAGATACATCAGCGCTCCCAGGGTAACTGCGCCAGACTCGCCGGAAATGATCGACGGGTCTTCTTTGAGGGGTATCCCATAAACGCGCATTCCCATTGCGGCAACATAGTCTGGACAAATCGCAAAATAATCCGCGCTGTCCTTCAAAATTTGCCAGGCGATCGGGTTGGGCTGGCCGCACGCCAAACCTGCCATAATCGTGTTCAGATTGCCTTCCACCGCATGAGGCTGACCATCTCCCACCTGGACGGAGTGGAAAAGGCAGGCGGCCCGGGTGGGTTCCACCACAATCGATTTCGGGCGGGCGCTGCCAAACAGGCTGGCATAAAAGCCTATCGTTGCGGCGGCCAACGAGCCGACACCCGCCTGAACGAAAACGTGGGTAGGCTGACTCAGCCCCTGCGCAGCCAGTTGTTCCTGGGCTTCGCTAAACATGGTGCTGTAGCCTTGCATCACCCAGCGCGGGATATCCTCGTAGCCTTCCCAGGAAGTATCCGAGACGACCTGCCAACCGTTGCGTTGGGCGTCGTGCTCAACCTGTCTGACCGCATCGTCATAGTTTCCATCTACAACCACGACTTTCCCCCCGTTGCCCTCAATCGTCCGAATCCGGGCCGCAGACGTTAATTTATGAACGTAGATGACCGACTTAAAGCCCATTTGAGAAGCGGACCAGGCGATACCGCGCCCATGGTTTCCGTCAGTTGCCGCTGCGAAAGTCAGATCGCCTAATTTTTGGCGCATGATACCGCTGGTCAAGTCGGCGAAGCTGACATCCCGGTCTGCCAGTTCCAGACGTTTCTGGAGGTGCTTGTAGATGGCGTAAGAACCTCCCAGAACTTTAAAGGATTGAAGATTCAAACGGGCCGACTCGTCTTTAACCCAAATTCCGCCCAAGCCCAATTTCCCAGCCAGGTTGGAAAGCCCTTTGAGTGGCCCCATTCGGTAGCCGGGAATCTGGCGATGAAAGCTCCGAATCTTGCGCACCAATTCGGGAGGCAGGAATTTTTTTACCGCGCTGAACTCATCATCCTGATTTTTAAAGGGATTTTTGACCCATTCGATAGGTTTTTCGCTCATCTCATATTTTCCTGGAGGATATTTTAGCACCCCATGCTGGATGCGCACCCATTATAGCCTCATATTCTGGAACTGCTGCGTGTTCTCAGAGATTCCCAGCAATTTTAAACTAAAAAATAAGGTTCTCCCCAGATTTGCAGGGGAATGTTGCCAGATTTTGCAACTTACTGTGAGGCGAAATTTGAGTCAAAGTGCAATTTGTTCAGATTTTTACCGCGAAGGCGCAAGGCCCGCTCAGAAAACCTTGAAAACTTTGCGTTCCTGGTGGGCTTTGCGGTTCGATGGTTTATTTTTACAAGCGTAACCTCTTACTAACCTGATGAGAGCCAAAAATAAATGGCCTGCCCCTTTCGGGTGGGAAGGGGGCAGGGGGGAGGGGAGAAAGGTCATTCATCGCGAGGGCATCATTTTCTGTAACGGGCGGGGTTTACCCGCTTGTTTCCGCTCTCAATCCAAAATCAATTCAGAATGGACGGGGATGCCCTGTTTGACGATTTTTTCCACCGGGCATTGATGGGAGACCTTGAATATTTTTTCCTTTTCTGCCGGGTCGAGCGCGCCGGTTAAGCGGATGCGCTTGCTGATCTGTTCACAATCCTGCTCGCAGGTGGGAGAGTCGCTGTGCTCATAACTGAGCTGCAATTCAATTTCTTCCAGCGGCAAGCCATAGTTTCGGGCATACGATAAAACCACCAACGCGGTGCAAGTGGCAATGCTGCTCAAGAGCATGGCATACGGGTTAAGTTCGTTCAGGTGCTGGACGGGTTGATAAGAATCTGGAGCGGTTGCGCCTGCATCCGCTTCTTGCGGACGCTCCACCCAAAAACTGATTTCCAAACTTTTGTTTTGACGGACAATTATTTTTTCAGACATGTTGTACCTCCATTGGCAAGCATACTCCAGGACTCTTTCAGGGTCAGGTATCCGCGCCAGGGAATGGGATATAAATCAGGATACCGCAAAAACCTTTTCATCTTCCTCGGATGGTGAATTGACCTGTACCAGCCGCCCGGCCTGCTGATCGGCAATCGACTCTTGATAGACGTTTAGTAGTTTTTTCATCAGGCGCTGGATTTCGAAATCTTCAGCCCGTTTCTGGGCGGCAGCCCGGAAATTTTCCAGACAGGCCGGGTCGCCCAGCACTTGGCCGATGGCCTGGGCCAGGGCCGGCGCATTCTCGTCGGTTAGAAAGCCCTGGCGTTCATGTTGGACGATGTCGCGCGTGCCGCTCGCATCGACGGCTACCACTGGCAGGTGGGCCGCCAGCGCTTCGAGCGTCACCAGTCCCTGCGTCTCGGAGGTGGAGGCAAACCCGAACAGGTCGGCAGCCTGAAGGTAGCCTGGCACGTCCTCGAACGGAATCGCACCCATAAAGTCGACCCGCTCTTGAATGCCCAACTCGGCGGCCAAACTTTCCAGCGCGGGGCGTTCGGAACCATCTCCAAGCAGCACCAGCCGTAAATCCGGCTGATTTTGCAAAGCGAGGGCGGTCGCCTCGAGCAGCAAGGCCCAATTTTTCTCTATCGCCAGCCGTCCCACCGAAATCATGACGCGCTCATTTTGCCAGCCGTGGGCCGCGCGCAGCGCTTGCCGGTCGGCATTTTGATAGGGAGTGAGGTCGATCCCGGTTGGAATGATCGTCATCGGCCCTTCCAGTCCGTATTCGTCGATCAGCGTGGCGCGCATACTTTCGGATGGAATCACGATATGGTGACATTGACGCATAAATTTTTGTACCCAGCCCTGGATCGCATTCTTCAAGAAATCCTGGATCGCTTCCTGCGGAAAAGGCACATAATGGGTGTATTCCTGATATTGAGTATGAAAGGTGAAAACCAGGGGCAGGTTGAGTTCCTGAGCTTTGTTGGCGGCGGCCTGCCCAAGCAGGACCGGGTGATGAGTGTGGATCACGTCCAGTTTGAGCGACGGCAGCAGGCGGTCGATGAAAGGCGAAACCGGGATAGCCGCCGGAATATCCCCGGCCACCGGCAGTTGGAAGCTGGGATAGCGATAAATAAAGGCTTCTTCATCTTCGTAACCGTTATTTTGCTGCGCGAAAACGAAGACTTGATGCCCGGCCTCCATCAAGGCCTGGCGATAGACACTGACCGAGCGCACGACGCCATTGATGATGGGGTGATAGGTATTGGTGAATTGGGCAATGTGCATCGGCGGTCCTTTTTGATGGGGAGGCGGGATATTGAGTGGAGAACGGGGCCGGGGGACTCAGACCGGGAAACTGCTGGTCATCATTTGTGCCTGGAG